>NZ_JBITJV010000006.1:182029-246036 GCF_044460385.1 Streptomyces sp. NPDC050121
CGGGCGGGCGCCCCCCCCCGGCCCCCCCCCCCCGGGGCCCCCCCCGCGCGGGGCCCCCCCCCCCCGGGCGCGGCCCCCCCCCCCACGGCCGGTGCTGGGGCCTGTCCGGCGGATCAGGTCGCAGGAAAGCAGCGGCGCCTGATCGACGCAGGTGAGCAGGGAATGGTGCGTCCACCTGCAAGGCGGAGGAGGGCGTCGACGCGATGGGGGTCCCCCCGCTCGAGCGCAGCCGAGAGTGGGGGAGGGCGTGCCATTCCCCGCGTCTGCGGCATGCTCCGCCGGACAGGCCCTACTGGCTAGTCGCGGGCGCGTTGGTGGACGCGGGCCAGGAGGAGGTTGGGGTCCTGCCGGGTGAAGTAGGCGGCGCTGGAGACGTAGGCGGTGCGGCCGCGGACGGCCACGGCGGTGGGGTTGGAAAGGCCGTCCTGCCGGGTGAGGACGATCCGGTGGGTGCCGTCCGGGCGGACCAGGGCGACCTGGCTGCTGACGTTCAGGGCGGCGAGGACGGTGTCCCGGTGCCGTTCGAGGAAGCCGAAGTCGTCGATCCCGTCGAGGCCGGTCGCCCGGGTCTCGATCGTCGCGGCGGAGCCGTTCTGGCGCACGGGGATGCGCAGGAGCGTCGCCGCGTCCGTGTTGGACACCCACACGGCGTTGTGGTGGAACCTGAGGCCGTTGGCCCCGACGCCGGCCGCGTCAGGCGCGGTGCCGGGTTCGAGCTCCGCTCCGGTGGCCCAGGCGACGGGTTCGCCGCCGGAGCGCGGGACGCGCCAGACGGTGCCCAGCACGGAGTCCGCGGCGTAGAGCACGTTGCGGCGTTCGTCGAGGGCGAGGCCGCCCGGGAAGCCGTTCGCCGGCAGTTCCGCGATCTGCCGGGGTGCGCCGCCGTCGGGGTCGATGCGCCAGATGCCCGTCTTGGCGGTGCCGGTGGCGTAGTTGACGTAGAGGGTGCCGTCGTCGGCGCGGGCGATGCCGGTGACGACGGCCGCGCCGGTGATGGGGGTGTTCGGGCTCGCCACGGCTGGCAGCGTCGCGAGGATCCGTGTCCGGCCCTCCCGGGTGACGTTGCCGACCTGCCGGGCGAAGGCGAACGTCAGGTCGGCGGAACCGTCGGGCTCGAGCGCGATGTTCTCGGGTGTCCGGCCGTGGGCGAGGTCGAAGTGGGCGACGACGCGCGGATCGGAGACGGTCGGCTCGCCGCCCGCGGCGGGAGCCGTGGCCAGCAGGCCGAGGGCGAGAGCGGCGGCGGTGACGCCCGCCAGGCGTGGGAGTCGGGGCATGGACTGCGGGACCTCTCCGTGAGGGGAGCGGGGAAGCGCCGTCGTGCGGCGGCCAGACGACCATGGCGGTGTCCCGGCGGCGGCCGCGGCTGTCGCGGCCGGGCGTTCGCCCACGTGGCCCAGGGCATGGACCCGGCTGCCGCTCACGCGGGTGACGCGGTATGCAGCAGACTGTGCGGTGCGGACGACCACTCACTCAGAAGGAAGCACAGCGTGATCATCTTCGGCACCAAGGGATACCTCTACCAACTGGCGATACTGACGCTGCTGTGCGGCCGGTGCGGGAACCCCGCCGCGCACACCCTCAGGAAGCGGGTCACGAAGTTCACGCTGTTCTTCGTGCCGTTGTTCCCGATCTCGACGAAGTACGCGACGCAGTGCACGTTCTGCGGCGCCGAGCAGAAGGTGACGAAGGAGCAGGCGGACCAGTTGCTCGCGCAGGGCGCGGGTGGCTTCGGCGGGCAGCAGCCGTACGGGCAGCCGCACCAGCACCAGCAGCCGTACCAGAACTGACGGTTCGCACGGCGTACTGACGGTTCGCACGAGGTATGAAGGTCCCGCTGCTCACGGGGTGAGGCCGGCCCGGTCGCAGGCGGCCCGCAGGTCACGGGTGCAGATCTGGCCGACGGTGTACACGCCGTCCCCGACCAGGACCGGCCCTATGTCGGGGGCGGTGACCGCGGTCGGGGTGAGCAGGACCGACGGGATGTTCTCGGTGGTGGGGCTGTCGATGGTGGTCGTGGCGCTGTCGCGGGGATCCTCGCCGCGGCCGACGGCGACGGCCATGGTGGCGACGGCGGCGGCCTCCTTCTCGAACGGCTTGTACACCGTCATGTACTGCTCGCCCTTGACGATGCGTCGCACGGCCTCGAGGTCGGCGTCCTGTCCGGTGACCGGCGGGAACTTCGTGACGCCGGCGCTCTTGAGGGCGGCGACGACGCCCGCGGCGATGGAGTCGTTGGCCGCCACGACGCCGTCGATGCGGTCCGGGCCGAGGGCCGCGATGGCGGCGGACATGTTGGCGTGGGCGTTCTGCGTGCTCCAGTCCTGGGTCTCGTAGGACCGCACAACCGTCGCCTTGCCGGTGAGGACGGACAGCGCGCCCTTGCGGTACGAGGCCGCGTTGGCGCTGGTCGGGTCGCCGTTGACCATGACGACGTCGGTGCGTCCGGCGCCCTTCGGCAGGGCGGTCAGGAGTGCCTCGCCCTGGAGCCGGCCGACCTGGAGGGCGTCGAAGCTGACGTAGCCGGCGATGGGGCCTTCGGCGAGGCGGTCGTAGGCGACGACCGGGACGCCCGCCCGGCGCGCCTCCTGGATCGAGGAGCGCATCGCCCGGGTGTCGGCGGCGTCGAGGATCACGACCTTGGCCCCCTTGGTGACCATGGAGACCAGCTGCCCGCGCTGGCGGGTCACGTCGTCCCCGGCGTTGGCGTACGCCATCCTGCACGTGGGGCACAGCTTCTTCACATGCGCCTCGATCAGCGGCCGGTCCGAGTCTTCCCAGCGGGGGACGGCGCGGCTCGGGAGCAGCAGGCCGACGGTGAAGCCTTCGCCGCCCGTGCGGTGCTCGCCTCCGCAGGCGGCCAGGAGCGTCGTCACAAGGGCCGCGGCGACCACGGCGACGAGGTACCGGCGTGGGATCCTCATGGCGCACCCCCAGGTACGGCGATCTCGCTCCACACCTGTTTGCCGCCGGCCACGGGGACCGAGCCGAAGGACTCCGACATCGCCTCGACCAGCAGCAGGCCCCGGCCGCCGGTGGACTCCCAGTCGACGATGACCGGTTTGGCGGGTGCGCGCGGCGAGGCGTCGCTGACGCCGACGCGCACCAGGTCGCCGCGCAGCACCAGGTCGAGGCGGACCGGGCCCTGGGTGTGCACGAGAGCGTTGGTGACGAGTTCGGAGACGACGAGCAGGACGGCGTCGCCCGCTTCCTGGACCTGCCAGCGGCGCAGGGTGCGTGCGGTGAAGCGGCGGGCGTGCATGACGGCGTCGGGCAGCCGCCACACCATCCAGCCGGCCCGGATCGGACGGGTCTTCATGCCGTCGTAGCGCAGGAGCAGCAGCGCCACGTCGTCCTCACGGCGGCCGACGTCGCCGAGGAGTGCGTCGGCCATCCGGCCGGGGTCTTCGGGGTCCGCCGCGGCCAGTGCGAGGCGCGTGCGGTGCATACCCTCGTCCAGGGGCAGGTCGGAGGCCTCGACGAGGCCGTCGGTGACCAGGGCGAGGACGGTGCCGGGGGCGAGTTCGACGGCTGTCATGGGGAACTCCGCTTCCGCGAGAATGCCCAACGGGGGCCCGCCCGCGACCTCGACCTCTTCGGTGGAGCCGTCGGGCAGGCGCAGCAGGGGGGAGAGGTGGCCGGCCCGGACGAACAGGATGTTGCCCTCCTCCATGTCCAGTTCGGCGTAGCAGCAGGTGGCGAACAGGTCGGTCTCCATGGCGACGAGGAGCCGGTTGGCGTGGGAGACGACCACGTCGGGCGGGTGGCCCTCCATGGCGTAGGCGCGGACCGCCGTGCGCATCTGGCCCATGATCGTCGCGGCTCCGGCGCTGTGTCCCTGGACGTCTCCGATGACCAGGGCGACCCGGTCCTCGGAGAGGGCGATGACGTCGTACCAGTCGCCGCCGACCTGGAGGCCTCGCCGGGCGGGCAGATAGCGGGCTACGGCGGTGCCGCCGGGCAGTTCGGGCAGGCGCCGGGGCAGCAGGCTGCGCTGGAGCATCGTGGCGAGTTCCTGCTCGGCGTCGTGCGCGTGGGCGCGTTTGAGGGCCTGGCCGACGAGGGCGGCGGTGGCGGTGAGCAGGGAGCGTTCCTCGGGGACGAACTCGTGCGGGCGGTCCCAGCCGACCAGGCAGACGCCGGCGACCCGGTCCTTGGCGGGCAGTGGCAGGACGGCGAGGCCGCCGGTGCCGATGCCGGCGAGGCCGGGTTCGAGGTCGGCGCCGGCCGGCCACAGGTCCATCCGGCCGTCCCGCAGGGCGGCCCGCAGGGTGGGCAGGGCGCGCAGCGGGGCGTCGGGCCAATCGGTGCGCCATTCGGTCCGCCACACCTCGGGCCAGGCGGTGGGCTGGGGCGGGTCGAGGACGGTGACCATGAGCCGGTCGTCCTGGAGCGCGGCGAGGGCCACCCGGTCGGCGGCCAGCGGCTCGCGCAGGGCGGAGACCACGACGCGGCCGACGTCCCGGACGGTCGCGGCGTCGTCGAGGGCGGCGGTCAGCCACTGGATCCGGGCGACGTCGTCGGAGCCCCGGCGCAGGACCGGGGTGGCCGTGACCACGCCGAGGACCTGTTCCGGCCGGCCGTCGGCGGGGGCCTGCACCCGGCAGCTCAGGCTCAGCCAGCGCATCTCGCCGGTGGGGCCGCGGACCCGGAACTCCAGGTCCCGTCGGCCGAAGTCCTCGGCGGACGGCTCCAGCACCGACATCAGGGCGTGCATGTCCTCCGGGAGGGCGTGGGCGAGCAGGGTGTCGGCCTTGCCGTCGAAGTCGTCCGGGGTGATGCCGACGAGTTCGAGCAGGATGTCGTCGGCGTCGATCAGGCCGGTGTCCGGGAAGAGCACGAAGGAGCCGACGCGCAGGCTGCGCAGGGCGGGCCCGAGCAGTTGGGCCGGCCGGGGCGGGTCGGCGCCGGGTGGGAGGAGGGCCGCGACGGCGTCGGCGTAGCGTTCCAGGAACCGGCGTTGCTCGGTCTGGAAGCCGTCCGCCGAGGTTCCCATGACGAGGAGGCAGCCCTGGCGTGCGCCCTCGGGGCCGAGGGGCAGCGCGGCGAGCGGGGGCTCGGCGGTGAGCCAGAGCGGTCGGCCGACGCGGAGGGCGCGTGCCGGGGGCGAGTCACCGGACAGGGGGAGATGCTCCGGCGGCCCCGAACCGGAAGAGGTTCCTCCGGACGCGTCCACCAACCGAAGCTCCTGGTTGCCGGCGTCGGGTGCGTAGACCGCGGCCAGTGTCGCTCCGGCGAAGGTCAGGGCCCGATCGAGGCATGTCCGCAACGTACCTCCCGTCCTGCCGCAGGTGCCGACAGGTTGAGATCGGGGCACCCACCCACCAGAATCGCATATAAGGATCAATCGAACACATCCACCACATTTCCACCTTATTGTCGTCTACGGCAGGTATCACCCATGAAGGCCTGCATTCGGGACACGATCGCCACCGTGACCGCGGTGTCCGCCGCGATCGTGCTGGCGGCCTGCGGGGCGGGCGGGGGGAACGCTCCCGTCGGGGAGAACGGGCCGCGCATCGGTCTGCTTCTGCCGGACGCCACCACGGCACGGTGGGAAACGCAGGACCGGCCCCTGCTGGAGAAGAGGATCAGGCAACT
Organism: Streptomyces sp. NPDC050121; assembly: GCF_044460385.1. Taxonomy (NCBI): domain Bacteria; kingdom Bacillati; phylum Actinomycetota; class Actinomycetes; order Kitasatosporales; family Streptomycetaceae; genus Streptomyces; species Streptomyces sp. NPDC050121. Next base: position 187,631 of record NZ_JBITJV010000006.1, read on the forward strand.
GTGCGACACCTGCGCGGTCGAGCACGCCAACGCCAAGGGCGACGTGGCCCTCCAGCAGGAGCAGATGGAGTCGATGATCACCAAGAACGTCGACGCGATCGTGCTGGTGGCCGTGGACGCCCGTTCGCTCGGCGCCTCCGTCACCAAGGCCCACGAGGCGGGCATCCCCGTCATCGCCTACGACCGGCTCGCCCAGGGTCCGATCTCGGGGTACGTCTCGTTCGACGGTGTGGAGGTCGGCCGGCTCCAGGGCCGGGCGCTGCTGAAGGCGATGGGCGACAAGGTGCCCGGCGCCGAGATCGTCATGATGAACGGCGACCCCAGCGACCCGAACGCGAAGGCGTTCAAGGAGGGCGCGCTGTCCGTGCTCGGCGGCAAGGTGAAGATCGGCAAGGCCTACGACACCCCCCAGTGGCGGGCCGAGACCGCGCACATGAACATGTCCGGGGCCCTGGCGGCCCTCGGCGCCGGCTCCGTCGACGGCGTCTACGCGGCCAACGACGGCCTCGCCGGCGGGAGCATCGCCGCCCTCAAGGCCAACAAGGTGGACCCGCTGCCCCCGGTCACCGGGCAGGACGCCGAGCTCCCGGCCCTGCGGCGCATCGTCGCGGGCGACCAGTACATGACCGTCTTCAAGCCGTTCAAGCCCGAGGCGGCCGCCGGCGGGGCCATGGCGGTGGCCGCGGCCCGCGGGCAGAGCCTGGACAAGGTGGCCACGGGCCAGGTGCCGACGCGCGGCGGTGACGCGGTCGCCTCCGTCCTGCTCACCCCCCTGTCGGTGACCGCCGGCAACATCCGGGACACAGTGGTGAAGGACGGCCTGCACACGGTCGCGCAGATCTGCACCCCGCAGCTGCGGGCCGCCTGCGCGAAGGCCGGACTGACCTGAGGCCGCGCCGACCGGACGCCGCATCGCCCCGACGCCCCCCGAGAAGGAGTTGGTTTCCGTGCCGGATCCCCCCCTGCTGGCGCTGCGGGGCGTGTGCAAGCGCTTCGGCGTCGTCGAGGTCCTCACGGACATCGAGCTGGAGATCCACTCCGGGCAGGTCGTCGCCCTCCTCGGGGACAACGGGGCCGGCAAGTCCACTCTGGTCAAGGTGATCTCCGGGGTCACCCCCGCCGAGAAGGGCGTCATCGAGTGGAAGGGCCGGCCGGTCCACATCAGACGCCCGCATGACGCCCGGGACCTCGGCATCGCCACCGTCTACCAGGACCTGGCGCTGTGCGGGAACCTCGACGTCGTCGGGAACCTGTTCCTCGGCCGGGAGCTGCGCAGGTTCGGGTTCCTCGACGAGGTCGAGATGGAGCGCCGCACCAGAGAGCTGCTGGAACGCCTGACCAGTCGACTGCCCGATCTGCGTGGCCCCGTGGTCTCCCTCTCCAGCGGCCAGCGGCAGACGGTCGCCATCGCCCGCTCGCTCCTCGCCGGACCGCGGGTGCTCCTCCTGGACGAACCCACCGCCGCGCTGGGCATCGAGCAGACCACCGAGATCCTGGACCTGATCGACCAGCTGCGAGACCGCGGGCTGGGCGTGCTGCTCATCAGCCACAACATGGGCGACGTGAAGGCCCTCGCGGACCGGGCCGCGGTGCTGCGTCTGGGCCGCAACAACGGCTTCTTCGACGTGCACACCGCGTCGCACGAGCAGATCATCTCGTCCATCACCGGCGCCACGGAGAACGTGCCCCGCCGGCCGGCCGCCCGGGAGGCGGGGTGGTGACCGGCGTGCGGGCCGTCGGCCGTGCCCTGGGGAGCGGGGTCGCGGTCTTCCGGCACAAGCTGGGGGCGGGCGAGCTGGGGTCACTGCCCGTCGTGCTCGTCCTGGCCGTCGTGTGGATCACCTTCCAGTCCCTCAACGAGAACTTCCTCTCGCCCCGCAACCTGTCCAACCTCAGCGTGGACATCGTCGGGACGGGGTTGATCGCGGTCGGCATCGTCTTCGTGCTGCTGCTCGGCGAGCTCGATCTGTCCGTGGGCTCGATCAGCGGCCTGGCGGCGGCCGTCTTCGCCGTGCTGAACGTCAACCACGGGGTGCCGGAGTGGCTCGCGCTCGTCGTCGCGGTGCTCGCGGGCACCCTCGCGGGAACCGTGCAGGGCTATTCCATCGCCCGGACGCGGGTGCCGGCGTTCGTGGTCACGCTCGCCGGGCTGCTCACCTGGAACGGCCTGATGCTCGCCATCCTCGGCGACAGCGGCACCGTCAACCTCGACGAGAACGGGCTGGTCGCCAAGCTGACCAGTTACTACTTCACCGATGACGCGGTCGCCTACGGGCTGGCGGCGCTCGCCGCGGGTGCGGTCTTCCTCGCCCTGGACCGCGACCGGCGGCGGCGCAGGGCCGTCGGCATGCCGCATCGCTCGCTGCGCGCGATCGTGGTGCGCACCGCGGGGCTGGCGGTGGTCGCGTTCGCCGTCGCCTATCTGCTGAACCGGTTCCAGGGCCTGCCGCTCGCCCTGCTGATCTTCCTCGTGGTGGTGACCGGCCTCGACGTCATGCTCCGCCGTACGCACTACGGGCGGCAGGTCTACGCCCTCGGCGGCAGCATCGAGGCGGCCCGTCGTGCCAGCCTCAGCGTGACGGGGGTGCAGACCGCGGTGCTCGCGGCCTCGGGCACGATGGCCGCGATCGGCGGCCTGTTCCTGGCCTCCCGCATCACCTCGGTGAGCCAGAGCTCGGGCTCCGGGGTGCTGCTGGTCAACGCCATCGCGGCGGCCGTGATCGGCGGCACCAGTCTGTTCGGCGGGCGCGGTACCACCTGGTCGGCGGTGCTGGGCATGCTGGTCATCCAGTCGATCGCCTCCGGCATGGCGATCACGGACACTCCCCCGGCCGTCCAGTTCGTGATCACGGGCGGGGTGCTGTTCGCCGCGGTGGTCATCGACTCGCTGTCGCGACGCTCCCAGGAGGCCCATGGACGGGCCTGAGGCGGTACCCGTCGGTTTTCTGTGACTCGGTATGACCCGAGTGCGCTGAAGTGACCGCGGAGACCGAGAACTTTGGTTAAAGTTGCACCACTTTTGAACGCGGCCCCGCCGACGCGTCGTAGTGAGGGGTACCGGCGCGTCACGCGCGAGACGTTCCAGCAGCGATTGGACGACCTTGCCGAACAACTCACCTACGGCGGAGGGACGGAGAAAGTCCCTCACCCGCAACTGGCCAGTGGGCAGAAGGCTTCGGGCCGTTCTGCTGATTCCGGTGCTCGTCGCCCTCGTCCTCGGGGGCGTGCGGGTGAAACGTTCGGTCGACACCTGGCAGGACGCCGACGACGCGGTCCGCGTGGCCGAACTGGTTCAAGCGGCAAACAAATATGCCAGCGATGCGATCAACGAACGCGATGTGTCGGTCATCCCGCTGGTCAAGGACAAGAAGACATCGGACGCGGTCGTGCAGGCCCGGAAGATCACCGACGCGGACGCCAAGGCGTTCAGCGCGGCGGTCGACCGTATGCCGAAGACCGCCGGACTCCTGCGGCGCGTGCAGCTGGTGCGCGAGGGCGAGAAGCAGCTCGACACCGTGCGGGCGGCCGCCTTCACCTCCCGGATGTCCGGGGTGCAGACGGAGGAGAGCTACCACACCGTCCAGCACCCCCTGATGGAGATCTCCAACGAGCTGGGCTTCGGCAGCAGCAACCAGGCGAGCTACGGCCGCACGCTCTACGCCGTGTCCCTGACCCAGGCGGCCGAGTCCCTGATCCGGTCCATCGGCACCCATCTGCTGGTGGAGGACCGCGACGGCCTCGCCCGGGGCGAGCTCCAGACGCAGCTCGCCTCGTTCCGCTCGTACGCCTACCTCGAACAGGTGGGGCTCCAGGAGTACGCGGGCGCCGGCACCACCGGGGACATGGCGCGGCTGCAGAAGGCGCTGGCCGACGCGCAGGCGCGCGGCAAGGAACAGACAGCCCAGGCCGCCGCGCAGGCCAAGGCGGCGGGCCGGCCGTTCGTCGCCCCGCCCGGCATGGACGAGATGATCACCGAGATCTCCACCGGGAAGCCGGCCGCGGAACTCGCCGCGCAGGGCATCACGCCCGAGTCGTTCTTCGCCGCGTCCACGCTGGGCTTCGACGCCTACCGGGGCATCCAGGTGAACCTCACCGACACCGCGCTCGCGAGCGCCCAGGACATCGCCGACGACGCGCGCCGCGACGCCATCATGAACGCCGCGCTCGTCCTCGCCGCGGTGCTCGTCGCCTTCCTGCTCGCCGCCTGGGTGGCCCGCACCATGAGCACCGGCATGCGCCGGCTCAGCGCCTCCGCCATCGAGATCGCCGGGCAGCGGCTGCCGACGATGATCGACCAGATGTCGCAGAACGATCCCGGCCAGGTGGACACCCGGGTCACCCCGATCCCGATCCACACCACCGACGAGATCGGCGAGGTCGCCCGGGCCTTCGACCACGTCCACCGCGAGGCCGTCCGGCTCGCCGCGGAACAGGCCCTGCTGCGGGGCAACATCAACGCGATCTTCACCAATCTCTCGCGCCGCAGCCAGTCCCTGATCGAACGCCAACTGGCGCTGATCACCAGCCTGGAGGACAACGAGGCCGACCCGGAGCTGCTGGAGAACCTCTTCCGCCTGGACCACCTCGCGACCCGTATGCGCCGCAACGGCGAGAACCTCCTGGTGCTCGGCGGCGAGAAGCCCGCCCAGCAGTGGGACCAGCCGCTTCCCCTGGTCGACGTGATCCGCGCGGCCTCGTCGGAGGTGGAGCAGTACGAGCGCATCCGCTTCTCCGGCATCCCCGAGGCCCACATCCACGGCCGGGCCGTGACCGACCTCGTCCATCTGCTCGCCGAACTGCTGGAGAACGCCACCGCGTTCTCCTCCCCGCGCTCGGAGGTGCGGGTGACCGCGGTGCGGCTGCCCGACGGACGGATCATGGTCGAGATCCACGACGAGGGCATCGGGCTGGAGGCGGACGACTTCGCGACGCTCAACCACAAGCTGGCCAACCCGCCGACCGTCGACGTCGACATCTCCCAGCACATGGGCCTGTTCGTGGTCGGCCGACTCGCCGAACGGCACGGCATCCGCGTCCAGTTGCGCCCCTCGGGCGAGCGGTCCGGCACGACGTCCCTCGTCATGCTGCCCGACACGGTCGCCCAGCGCTCGCCGGACGCCATGCCCGACTCCGACACACTCGCCCTGGCCCTGGTCAAGAGCGTCCCGCAGTCCCGGCACGCCGACGCCCTGGCCGGATTCGGCGGCCAGGACTTTGGTGACGCCTTCACGGACTACGAGGCGTGGCAGGACGAGTCGGCGAGGACCCGGCCCGCCGAGGAGCCCCCGGCCGCGAAGACCCGCCCACGGCCGCTCCCCCGCCGCGCCCCCGGAAGCCGGGGCCGTCGTCCCCGGTAGCCGTCATGCACGATGCCCCGCCGGAAACGTCCGGCGGGGCATCGTGTATCCCGTCAGTGCTCCGGGGGATGCGTTCTGAGCCAGGCCTCGCCTTCGGCACGCTCCGCGGCGGGAGTGCGGGGATTGGCGGAACGCCGCTCGACGTAGTCACGGATGATCTTCACCCGATGCGGGTCGGGAACCAGCAGGGAGCCGATGGATTCCTGCCAGACGGTGCCTCGCAGGATGACGTTGCCGTCGAGCGAGAGCATGGCGAACTCGGGGAATCCGGCCGCCGATCCCAGGATCCCGGTCGCGGCGCCGGCCCCCATGATGTCCCACTCCTGAAGGAGCCGGACTCTCGCCCAGCGCAGGATCGGCACCGACTCGTCGTCGGCGTGGTTCACGCCCAGCAGGAACTCCCGGTCCTCTCCCAGGAACCCGTGGTCGCGGGCCAGCCGGAACCACCCGTCGTTCGCCTTCTCGATCAACTGCGGATCGTCCCTGCGCACGGTCTCGTCACGCCGTCCGTCCTCCCGACGGCAGCTGGTGGCGAGCCAGGCGGCCGCGACGGGCAGCGCGCCGCCGACGGCTTCCGCCGCGCACCACTGCAGGCCCGCGTCCAACAGCGACGCCGCGAACTCTGCTTCTTCCACAGGGGGCAACCTTTCTCACCCGTGCGTCCCAAGGCTCCTCGGGACGACATGAACCCGGGGGGGGGGGGGGGGGCCGGCCGCGCCCCCCGCGGGGGGCGGGGGGGGGGGGGGGGGGGGGGGGGGGGGGGGGGGGGTGGGGGGGGGGGGGGGGGGGGGGGGGGGCCGGGGCGCGGGGGGGGGTCGGGGGGAGGCGGGGTCCTGGCGGTGGCGGCCGCGCTCCCCGCTTCTCCCAGCGGGGCCACCCTTACACCCGGGTGCTACCCTCGGTCCGGGGGTCCTAATTCAACCCGGCGGCGGGGGGCCCCCCCCCCCCCCGGGGGCCCGGACGGCGCCGCGATGTCGCGGCGGATTCCCTCGGGACTTCTTACGACCGAGGTGTGTAGGGGTAGATCTTGGTGTAGTCGTGGTTCCTGACCCAGCCGATGTCACCGTGACCGTTGATCAGCACCCGGTAGCTGTTGCCGCCGTTGGGGATGTCGTAGATCTTGGCTCCACCCCACTTCCGGGCGATCCGCTGCGGCGTGGTCGGTCGCACCGTGAAGAAGTCGGGGTTGCCGTTCTCGTCCACCCGCTGCGGGCGTCCGTTGACCTTGATGTCCGCGACCCCCTCGTGAACGATGTTCGGGGTCTCCGGAACGGCGTTGGCACCCCGTGCCACCCGCTTGGGGCAGTTGTGCACGAGCACCGGCGTGGTCCCGGCGAGCACATAGTACGCGTGGACGTCGGCGACGGTGAGGTTGTGCACAGTGGCCGGGGCGGTCCAGCGGTCCACCGCCGTCACCCGGACCGTCGCCCCGGTGGAAGCGAGCAGCCACTCGCCGGGGATGAGGTGGGTGGCGTCGATCCACTGGCCCAGTTCCGGCACCCAGAAGGGGTGACCGTCGGTCGCGGTCAGGGAGACCGTCCGCTTCTCGCCGTCGACGGACAGGGTGATCCTGACCAGCTGCTTCAGGCCCTTGCCGGTGATCTCGGCGGTGACCGTCCTGGTCGTGGTGCGGCCGGTCTTCGGATCGGTGGTGCGAACCTTGTCGCCGGGTCTGATCTCCTCGATGGGCTTGGTGGTGCCGTCGGCCAGCAGGACCTCGGTACCGGGGGCGAAGCTGTTGCAGGGCGTCCCGTCTTCCTCGATTCCCTGCGCCCCGCCGAGATAGGCCAGGAACACCTCGTTGGTGATCTCCTCGATGACCTTGCCCCGCGCCACCTCCTTGGCCTCGTCCGAGCACTGGTTGGCGTGGTAGACGCAGTAGGTGGCCGCGATCTCCTTGGCCTTCTTGACGTCGGCGTGGTCGCCCTCGTGCAGCACGTAGAGGTAGGCCTGACGGCATCCCTCACGCCCGTAGCAGGCCGAGCCCGCCGTGGACGACTCGTAGACGGGGTTGGACCAGAAGTTGTCGGTGAACTCCCCGTCCATCATGCTGGCCCAGTAGTTCTGGAGCTTGTCGATGTCGTTCGTGACGGGGGTGTTCGTCGCCACCCAGTGCTTCTTCGCCGCGTGGGCGCGCTTGTAGATGTTGCCGCGGTGGTAGTCGGACGTGCCCGTCTTCGGGTCGTAGCCGACTTCCTGCTGCTCGTGCTTGCTGCAGTACTTGATGTCGTACTGGCAGGAGTTGGGCCGGGAGCCGATCTCCGTGCCCGCCGGGTCGGAGAACGTCAGCGGGTTGTTGTTCGCGTAGGTGTAGCCGTTCATCTGCTGCGGGTCGTCGGCCGTGAAGACCGGGTCGACCGACAGGAACCGTCCCGTGGCGGGGTCGTACTCGCGGGCGCCGAGGTGGGTGAGGCCCGTGGCGGTGTCGGCGGTGCCGCCGATGAAGCCCTTGGTGCCGGTCCAGGTGGTCGGCTCGGTGCCGCGCGACCCGCCGAACGGCAGGGTGCGGCGCTGGGTCAGTGCCTGGGAGGTGGCGTTGACGGACAGCTGGGCCGTGCCGTGGTGATCGGCCAGCGTGAAGGAGATGGATCCGTCGTTGGCCTGCACCGCCTGGTGGCCGCCGCCGACGTCGATGTAGCGGGTGCCCTTGGCGGCGGTCGCACCCTTCGGCAGGGTGATCTCCGTGGCGCCGAGGTAGAGCGTCGTCTCGGTCGGGGTGCGGCCGATCAGCCGGGTGCCGTCGGCGTCGTAGAGGTACTCGGTGACCTTGTCGCTGCTGCCCTCCACCGGCTGGGTGACCTTGGCGAGGTGGCCCTCGGCGTCCCAGTCCAGGGTCTGGGAGGTGCCGTTGCCCAGCAGCCGGGTGTGGGTGTTGCCGTCGTCGTCGTAGGTGAAGCTGTCGGTGGACTTGACCGTGCCGGTGACCTCGTCCACGGAGCCCAGTGCGTGCGGCCGGACCGGACCCGGGTCGGGGTAGTGGTAGGTCCGCTTGGTGTCCGAGGCGCCGGTCGTGGTGGCGTGCCGGGTCTCGGTGAGCCGGTTGCCGACCTTGTCGTAGGTGTAGGAGGTCCAGTACGGCGCCGGGCCGCCCACCGTGTCGGTGGTGGGAGTGGCGACGCAGCCGGTGGTCGACTGCGCCCAGGCCTCCATCACCCGGCCGAAGTAGTCATAGGCGAAGCACTGGTTGTCGGTGCCGGCGCGGGAGGTGTCCGAGACGGACAGGACGTTGCCCGCCTCGTCGTACTTGTAGGTGTTGTACTGGTCGACGCCCGCGACGTCCTGACGGTCCACCCGTGAGGTGGCCAGCCGCTGGGTGCCCCACTCGTAGGTGTTGGTCTCGTACGTCGTCTTGCCGCCGTTCGCGGCCAGCGAGTACTGCAGCGGCTTGCCGGTGAGGCTGTAGGTGGAGCTCCCGGTCAGGTTCTGCGGGCCGCTGATCCCGACGGGCCGCAGGGTGCCGTCCTCGTAGGTGTAGGTGACGGTGTTGGCGGCGAGGTCACCGGCCTTGGGGTAGCCGATGCCCTGGATCGTGCCGGAGGCGTTGTACGTGGTCGCCGACAGGTAGGTGCCGGCCAGCACGCCCTCGGTCGAGGGGATGGTCATCGAGGTGCGCAACGGCCGGTACTGCCGGTCATAGGCGACGACGCTGGTCTTGTACTCCTGGCCGCCGCTGTATCGCGAGCTGGACGCGAGCTGGCCCTTGGCGCCGCTGACGGTGTCGTAGACCCACTTGGCGCGCAGGGTGCCGGTCGAGGAGGTGTCGCGCAGCTCGGTCTTGCGGCCCAGACCGTCGTAGCCGTAGGCGAGGACGCTGCCGTGGGCGTCCTTGGTGCTGGTCAGCTGGGAGCGGTCGTCGTACTCGTTGTGGCCGGCGCCCTTGTCGGGGTCGGTGGTGTCGGTCAGCCGGCCCATCAGGTCGTACGTCCACGTCCAGGCGTTGCCGGCCGGGTCGGTGACCCGCGTCAGCTCGCCGCGCGGCGAGTAGCCGTACGACGTGGTGTCGTAGGCGGCGTCGGCGGCGCGGGCGTGCAGCAGGCGTACTTCGCTGGTGCGGCCGCGGGCGTCGGTGACGGTGGTCTGCGCGGTGCCGCCGACCGGCGGGATGACCGTGGTGCGGTCACCGCCGTAGATCGTCTTCGTGACGCCGAGGACCGCTCCGCCGTCGCCGTTGCCGGCGATCTGCCGTGACTCGGTCACCCGGCCCAGGCCGTCGTAGGTGTAACGGTTCTGGGTCTCCACGCCCAGCGCGTCCTCGGGCTTGAAGAGCGTCGTGGACGGCGCCGTCGTGGCGTAGTAGGGAGCGAACTCCTTTGCGGTCAGGCCGCGTTCGTCGTAGAAGGTGTCCGCCAGCAGTGTTCCGCCGTTCGGACCGGGGGCCTGGGTCTGCCGGGCGCGCAGGAAGCCGTCGTAGAAGGTGTACGTGGTGTCCTGCGCACCCGAGTTGCCGATGGTCTTGGTGGCCACCACGACCGGCTTGCCCTCGGTGATGGTGTAAGTGAACTCGTAGCTGGGGGTCTGGCTCGTGGTCCGGTCCGTCTGCCACACCTTGGCGGTGCGGCCCAGCGGGTCGTACGCGTAGGTGACGACCTTGCCGTTGGTGTCGGTCTCCGTGAGCGGCTGGCCGCGCAGCGTGTCGTAGGCGGTGGTCGACGTCTGGGCGGTGGTGCTGTCGCCGGGCGTGGCGGGCGGGGTGGTGACCGTGCTGCTGGTGGGGAATCCGGTGGTCGGGGTGTACGCCGTGGTGGTGATCCGGCCGTCGGTGCGGGCGGCCCGGGTGAGCGCGCCCGCCGAGGTGACCGTGACGTCGGCGGTCAGGTCGTTGGTGGTCAGGGCCCGGCCATAGCCGTCGTAGGTGGAGGTGGACTCCAGGTAGAGGGCGCTGGTCCCGCTGTACGTCTTGAGCTTCGCGGTCCTGGTGGCGTCGCCCTTCGTCGCCGCGGCGCCGTAGGCCCCGCCGTCGTAGGCGGTGCGGACGTCGGACATGACGTCGGCCGGGCGGCTGGTGGCGGCGTCGCACGCCTTGGCGACCGTCTCGACCCGGGCGGGGGCCTGCACGGGGACGCTGCCGGTGACGTAGGTGGTGCGGGTGCACTGGTCGTCGGCCGCGGTCGTCGTGTCGCCGAGGTCCTCGGTCTGGGTGACCAGGCCGGTGGTGGCGTCGTGGGTGTCGGACGTCGCGGTGGTCTGCCACTTGACGCCGGCGCCGTCGTCCAGCGAGGTCCACGACTTGGCTGAGGCGTTGCCGGTGAGGTTGGCGGTGACGGTGCCCCAGGTGCGGACCTTCTTCGCGGTCTCCTTGTACCAGGGCCGGTTCACCGTCTTGGACAGCACCTTCCCGCCGGGACCGGAGTAGGTGACGGTCTTGTACGCGAACCCGGCCTGCGACTCGTGGTCGGTGATCGCATCGCCCTCACCCGCATCGAGGGTGACCGAGACGCTCTTGGTACCGCCGGAGGCCGTCTTGCGGTCGCCGTCCATGCCGCGCAGGAAGTAGCTGTCGGTCTGCGTCTTCATCGCCGACGCGCCGCCCTGACCGCCCGTGCGCACCCGGACGTGGCCGTAACCGCGCCACTGCGACCAGGTCTTGGACTTCTCCTTGGTCATGCCGTCGTCATCGTCGTAGTGCCAGGCCGCGCCGTCCAGGTAGTCGTACATCGTGACCTGGTCCGGGGCGCCGCCCGTGCGGTCGGTCGAAGTGACCGTGTCCACCACGTACTTGTTGAACCACTGCCGGTCCGGGTCGACGGTCGCACTGCCGCCGATGTACTGCGGGAAGCAGCGGGTGGTGTTGGTCTCCGGGGTGGGCAGCGCGGCGGCGTCACAGACCGGCGCCGAGTAGCCGACGTCGATCTGACCGCCCGACTCGTCCGCGACGGAGGACAGCCGGGCCTTGATGTACGGCGCGTAGCCGTCGCCGATCTTGTCGAGGCGGTTGGCGAGCTGTGTGTAGGCGAAGGTGACCTTCGGCAGGGTGATCGAGGCCGTGCCGTCGTAGCCGGTGTGCTGGACCGAGTCCAGCAGCAGCTGGTAGTCGGTGTCCGCCATCCCCCACCGGTGGGCGAGCTTCCAGCCGTCGACGTTGCTGTAGGAACCGGCCACCAGCACCTGGGTGGTGACGCTCGTCAGGCGCTTGCGGGTGAAGAACGCCGGGGAGAACCGCCCGTTGTCGCAGTCGGTGCCCGCCGTGCAGTTCAGGTCCCACGGGGTGTCGTACCAGTAGAACGCGTCCTTGGAGATCGAGGAGCAGTCGGTGTTGCTGTCGGGGATGCACCGCTCGCTGTTGGTGAAGTTCACCTTGGCCAGCGGCTTCGCCGAGTACATGGCCGTGGACTTCAGGCCGTACTCGATGCGGTCGACCGTGCCGCCGCGCACGTACGGGGTGTCGTCGGCCGCCTTGAGGTTGCGGCCGTAGGAGTTGGTCTCCTTGTCGTAGTAGTACGCGACGGCGTTGCCGTGCGGGTCCACCACGTAGTCGAGGTTCCAGCGCCAGCCCTGCTGGCACCAGGAGTCCGCGAAGGCGGCGGCGTGGCACGGTTCGTCGGTGTTGTTGCCGAAGACCGGCACCGTCCACGCCGAGTCGGTGGTCTCGTTGCCGCTGGCCCAGCCGGGCAGCCGGTTGTAGCCGAAGTAGTACTGCGTGCCGTCGGGGGTGGTGACGCGCCAGTACTCGTCGTTACGGGCGCCGTTGGAGCGCACGTCGGAGGTGGAGCCGTAGATCCGGTCGATCTTCGTGCCGTTGTCGTTCTGCAGCTTGAAGGAGTTGGTCCCGTTGGGCACCAGCTCACCGCCCGAACCGTTCAGCGACAGCGTGGCGTTGTCGTACGCCCAGCACAGGTCGCCCGGCTTGTTGCCGTCGGCGTTGGTGACGCCGTCGTCCGCGCACCCCTTGTAGCTGCGCTCGATGAAGCCCGGCGACAGGTCGAAGCCGTCACCGACCCACGACGCCTGGTTGTTGGTGTTTCCCGTCCGGCCGTCGATGCCGCCGGAGGAGTACGACAGACCGACCTTCGGGGCCAGCCCGCCGGGCACCTGCGGCACCGCCATGTCGTAGGCCCAGGCGAACGAGCCGGTGCTCTGATCGGTGTTCCAGGTCGAGGAGGCGGACAGGGGGGTGGCCTTGTAGTCGCCCCGGTCGCTGCCCGACGAAGCGGTCGCCGCCAGCACGGTCGCCGTGCTCGCGCTGAGCGCGACCGCCTTCGTGGTCAGCGTCTGCTTCTCGGTGTCGTTGACGGTCGGCACCGGCTGGACCGTACGGCACTGCGCCTTCTGCGGCGACGTCAGCGCGCAGGCGGGCAGCCGGACCAGGGTCAGCCGGTCCGCATACCCGCCGCCGTACAGGCCGGCGAAGGAGGAGTAGTCCAGCGCGGCGCGCACCGTACCGGCGCGCTGCGTGCCGCCCTGGCGGGGAGTCAGGGTGAAGACCGGCCCGTCGACACCCGTCTTCCGCGACGCCTCGCGGGACAGCGTGCCGACGGTGTAGGTGCCGGTGGCCGCGTCCTTGGACCGGTCGACCTTGGTGTCCAGGGTGAGCGGCAGCCCCTTGACCCGGGTCGCCTGCTGCCGCAGCGTCACGGCCGCCGCGCTCGCCTTGGGCCAGCCGGTGGCCGGTGCTCCGGTGGGCGTGCGAGGCCCCTTGGTCACCTTGCGGGGCACCGCCTTGCCCGCCGGGCCGCCGGCGACCGGCGACTCCGACCGCGGCAGCGCGGGCTTCACCCAGCCCTGGGCGACGGCGGGCACGCCCGACGCCTGGAGCAGGGTCGCGGTCAGCACGGCGGCCGTGGCCATCGCCATACGGCGCCACGGCCTGCCCGTTCGGTTACGTGATCTGGTCTTCATGCCGTTCCGTGTTCCTCCCGTTGAGTGCTCCGCGGACAGCGGGACGCCGTGCACGGCGGAGCGAAGCAGTTGGCCGGGGAACGGGCCGGTCCGCGCGCGGCGGCCGGCCCGTTCCGGCGGGTGAGCCGATCAGTCGCCGCTGGGGACGGCGGTGTCCACGCCCGGCATGCCGACGGCGAGGTGATCGATCTGGGTCTCGGTCAGGGCGCCCTGGAAGACCCACACGTCGGAGAGCGAGCCGGGGAAGTACTGACCGGACGTGGTCCCGGTGGTGTCCCGGCCGAGCTGCAGGGTCTTGGCGGCCTTGTAGGTCAGCACGTCGTCGGACCACGAGACGGTGTCAGTACAGCTCGCGTCGTCCTGCACCCCGTCGTCGTCGGCGTCGGCGCAGGCGGTCTCCTGGAGCTCGCCGTTGACGTAGAGGCGGACCTCCTTGGAGAAGCCGTCGTAGACCAGTGCCAGGTGGTTCCAGTCGGTGGGGCTGTAGAACATGCCGTTGCCGATGTCGGCGACGGCGGCGGAGTCGCTGTCGGAGTCGGCCGTGGCGATGCGCCAGCGGCCCGGATCGGTGGCCGGGGTGGCACTGGGCTCGTACCGGACCGCGAACGCGCTCTTCTTGGCGCCCGGAGCACTCATGACCGTGACCGGACTCGTCGGAGTGGCGGCCGCCTGGACGTAGGCGCTGACGGTGAAGCTGGCGCTGGTGTCGACCGGGACCACGGAGGCCGCGGCGTAGTCGTCGGTGCCGTCCAGGGCGACGGCGCCGTCGACCCAGCCCGAGCCCGTCTGGGCGCCGTTGTAGAGGGTCATGGCGTTGCCGGAGGCCGAGGCATCCGGCGAGGTCAGCGGGGTGCCGGTGGCCGACTCGAACTTCCAGCGGCCCTTGACCACAGCGCGCTGCTTGAACAGCTGCTGCACCTCACCGGCCGACACCGGCCGGTCGAACAGCCGCACGTCGTCGATCTGGCCGGGGAAGAACGAGGTGGCCGCGCCCTGGAACGCGCTGGCGCCGAACTGCATCGCGCCTCCGGCGTACCAGGTCGTGGGCAGGGCGGTGGTGCCGGCGAGGGTCCCGTTGACGTACAGGGAGAGCTTGTCGGCCTCCGTGTCCTGCACGCCGACCAGGTGCGTCCACTCACCGCCGTACGCGGTGACGCCGTCGGGCTGCATGGCCCGTACCACCGTGGAGTCGGCGGTGTCGGCGCTGTGCTGGTTGAACACCCAGCGGTCGTAGGAGCTGGAGTAGTACAGCTCCGGACCCGTCACCGTGTCGCCGATCTGTGTGGCGACGGTCGCGGCGTGCGTCGGTTTGGTCTTCGGCAGTTTCACCCAGGCGGAGACGGCGAAGCTGTACGAGGTGTTGATGTGCGGGCCGGCGGTGACCGCGTAGTCGTCGGTCCCGTCCAGGGTCAGCGCGTTGCCGTCCACGCCGGCCGAGCCCGTGGTGGCGCCGCCCTTGAGGACCGCGGGGTTCACGTCGGCCCGGCCGCTCAGCGCGGTCGCGCCGGCGGCGTCGTCCATGTGGAAGACGGCACGGGCCGGGCGGCCGGAGCCGATCGTGTTCGAGCTGTAGAGGCTCGACACCTCGCCCGCCGACAGCGGCTTCTCGAAGGTCTTCACCTCGTCGATGGCGCCGGGGAAGGGCGAGGTGGGCGTGCCGCCCAGGAAGCTGCCGCCGATGACCATGCCGCGCCGCGCGTTCCACGGTGTGCTGTAGGCCGTGGTTCCGGCCAGCGCGCCGTTGACGTACAGCTTCAGGAGCTTCTCACCTGCGGCGTACTCGCCGACCAGATGCGTCCACTCCCCCGCCTTGACCCCGCCGGCGGCAGCCTGCATGGCGCGGACGGGCGTGCCGCTGGTGCTGTCGGCGCTGTACTGGTTGAACACCCAGCGGTCGTAGCCCTTGGAGTAGTACAGCTCGAAGCCCGGCGCGTTGTTGCCGCGCTGGGAGGCGACGACCGCCGCGCCGGACGGCATCGCGGACAGCTTCACCCACGCGGACACCGAGAAGCTGACGTCGGTGTTGATGGTGGCGATGTCGGTGGCGGCGTAGTCGTCGACACCGTCGAACTGCACGGCCTTGCCGAACTTGCCCTCCACGTCCGGCGTCGGACCGTTGTACAGGGTCGCGCTCTGCTCGGGTGCGCTGCCCGCCGCCTGGGTGGCGCCGGCCGCCTCGTCCATCGACCAGTCGGCGCGCTCCAGCTGCCCCGACTTGACCCGGAACTGATAGGTGCGGATCTCGGAGCCGTTGCCCGCCGCGTCCCAGGATCGCGCGGTGAAGGTGTTGAGGCCCGGCTTGAGCGGCAGCACGGGCACGGTCTTCGCCGCTCCGCCCGAGGTGGCGACGGTGTTGGCGGAGACGGGGTCGCCGTTGAGGCCGAACCAGTACTTCGTCACGTCGGAGACGGCGCCGGTGATCACGAAGTCGCCGTACTGGCCCACCCCGTCGTACCAGGGGTCGTCGGGGTCGTCGGGGTTCGAGGCCGGGTAGATGGCGGACGAGATGGTCGGTGCCTTCGGCACGTTCTTGTCGTACACGAAGTAGCAGGCGGTCGGGTCACCGGTGTACGACCACGGCGAGTACTGGGCGCCGTCGTAGGAGTGGACGTACCAGTTCACCGTCTTGTCGGGGGGAACGGAGGACGGCAGGCTGATCACGAAGTCCGAGCCGGACTTCTTCGCCGTCGTCAGTCCGGACTTCCAGCGGGTGATGACGCCCTTGCCGTCACCGGTGTCCCAGCTCGCGCGGAACTCCACGGAGACGGAGTCGCCGTCGGGGTCGGTGACGTCGTTGGCGTAGATCTTGCCCAGACTGCGCACCCGCGCGGCACTGGCGGGCTTCTTGCAGGAGCCGCCGTACTCCATGGTCAGCTGGGACATCTTGATCTGCGGCGGCGGCCGGTTGTACTGCACGCGCAGATAGGCGTCGTCCGAGAACCGCTTCCAGGCGTATCCGTCGGACTCGCTGGACGCCTTCATGCCGAAGGTCATCGTCGACCACTTCTTGTCCGCCGCCTGCTGTACCGCGGACTTCACGTCGAACTCCGCGTCCTTCGCCGCGCAGCCGGTGAACCCGTAGGCGAAGGACGCCGTCCTGAGGTGATCGATCCAGAAGCCGTCCGCGTTCTGCGAGTTCCACGTCGTCGACGAGGAGATGTCCTTGGTGCGCCACAGCTCCACGCCCCGGTCCGCGCACGACGCCGACCAGGTGTTGCGGACCACGAACTCCGCCTGCAGCACGGTGCGGCCGGCGAACTTCGAGGTCGGGATGCGGTAGAAGAGCCGCTTGGTGTCGTACGGCGCGCAGTAGGACCAGTTGCAGTACCCGAGGCCCGCGTCCGCGTCGCCGTTGAACTTCCACTGCGGCGACGACGCCCAGTACTTGGAGGCCATCGTCCACGCCGACGCCTTCGGGGAGTACCACTGGGGGTCGATGAACACGGGATACACCGTGTTCGCGCCCTTGAGGACACCGCTGTTCGGCGTCAGCACCAGGGCGTCCTGCGCGGCGGGGACGTCCACGCCGACCGCGGCGACGTTCCCGGACTCCGCGGCGACGGCCTCGGGGGCGTTCGGCCCGCGCCCGGCGGCGGGGGCCGTTTCCGAAGCGGATGCCGTGGGGGTTTCCGCGGCGGCTTCCGCGGCAGCCTGGCCGGCGGTTCTGGAAGCGGTTTTTGAGGTGGAGGCGGAGTTGGAGGCAGAGTTGGAGGTGGTTGTGGAGGGGCTTTCGGTGGTGGCCTTGGGCGTGGACTTCGCCGCGGCGCCGGGGGCCTTGGTGCTGGAGTCCCACATCACGGGGCGCGGGGCCTCGAAGACCGCGCTTCCGGCGCCCTGGTCGATCGCCGTCAGACCGCCGTCCGAGGTCTCCTTGACCCGCATGCCGTCGGCGTCCAACTTCAGCCGCAGCCTGCTCAGTTCGGTGTTCGCCGCGGCCTCGACCGACTTGACGACGAGGAGCTGGGTGAAGCCGTCCTGCTGCGCCGTCATCCGCAGATCGACGCCGGGCAGCACCTCCGGATAGGTAACGGTGTTCCCGTTCAGCTCCGGGGCGGGCAGCTTCTTCGGCCAGGACAGCGCCAGTTCACGGCCGTTCTTCGTCATCCGCACCAGCGGCTCGGAACCGCCGCCCGAGAACGTCAGACCGACCGTCGTGACCCTGGGTGCCACCGTTCCGTCCGCGCCGCGGGTCAGGGTGGTGTCGATGGTGCGCCATGCGCCGTCCACCCGGGTGCGCACCGGACGCAGATGCTCCCGCGCCTCCAGATGCCCCTCGGGCAGGGCGTACACCTCACTGCTCTCACCCCGCATCGAGGTGATCTCCACGGGCTTGCCCGTGCGCGCGGCCTTCGCCAGCGCCTTGGCGTCCTCGCCCCCGCCCGCTCCGTCGGCCCCGGCGGCCGTGGCCGACCCGTCGGCCACGGCGGTGCCGGCGGACTTTGCAGACTCGACGGACTTTGCGGCCGGGGCGTCGGCCGCTCTCTCACCGGTCGCCGCCAGGGCGCCGCCGGATGCACTCGCCGCCAGCACGATGGCAGCAGAGAGCACCACGCCGGCTGCGCGCAGCCGACGTCTCCCCCCGTATGTATTCATGTGAACTGCTCCCCCACGAAACCGCGTTGGACTATGACCGGATGTGTTCGCTCACACGGTCAGGTCGCAACATACGACCGCTCCGGCCTCACTAACCAGAGACTCACAACTGGACATAGCCCTCAAGGTCCACAAACCCGTGGAACTCGTGGAGTGACACACTTCACGTTTGCTTCGCAAATTCGCCATGATTCGGCAGCCACTCCCGATTCGTCACCCACCCCGCGAGACGAGCGAGAACAAGCCCTCAACGCTCGCGGTGGGACACGCCGCCGGATGGCCCATCGCACCGATTCGCCGCCGATCCGGTCATAACGTACGCAATATGAAGAAATGCCATATCGCATACCTGGCGTGCACCGCCGCGCTCGCGGGCACCGGCCTGGGCGCCGCTCCGTCGGTCGCCAGTCATACGGTCCACGTGGTCCGGCCGGGGCAGTCGATCCAGAAGGCGGTGGACGCCGCCAAGCCGGGTGACACCGTTCTGCTGACCTCCGGCACCTTCCACGAGAGCGTCAAGGTGGGCACGCCCGGGCTGACCCTGCGCGGCATGGGCAGCCGCACGGTCCTCAAGCCGGACCCGCGCGTGAGCACCGGCGCCACCGCTGCCGGCACCAGCACCACGAGTGCCGCCGCGCCTGCCCCGAAGGTCCCCGAGAGCTGCGCCGCGGGCGGCTACGGCATCTGCGTCCTCGGCACGAAGCACCGCGACGTCAAGGACGTCACCATCGCCTCCCTCACGGTGACCGGCTTCGTCAAGGCCGGCGTCCTCTCCATGGCGACCGACGGGCTGACCGTGCACCACGTCACCGCGGTGAAGAACGGTGTGTGGGGCATCGCCACGGAGCGTTCGGTGCGCGGTGTGTTCCAGGACAACGTCGCCCGGAACAACGGCGACGCGGGTCTGTTCCTCGCCAACACGATCAAGGAGGAGCAGGGCGCCACGGACACCAGGGGGACGCTGGTCGAGCACAACCGCCTGGACGGCAACCGGATCGGCATCACCGTCCGCCGCCTGCGCGACCTCACCGTCGCCCACAACCAGCTCACCGGCAACTGCGCGGGCGTGTTCGTCGTCGGCGACGAGAACAAGCCGAAGGCCGGCCTCGTGACCGTGGCCGAGAACCGCATCGTGCGCAACAACAAGTCCTGCCCGAAGACGGCCAGGCTGGACGCGCTGCAGGGCTCGGGGATCGTCCTGACCGGCGCCGAGGACAGCCTGGTGACCAAGAACGTGATCGAGGAGAACGCAGGCAAGTCCCGGTTGTCGGGCGGCATCGTCCTGTTCAAGAGCTTCGTGGGCACCACCAGCGATCGCAACCGGATCACCGACAACGTGCTGCGGGGCAACTCCCCCGCGGACCTGATCAACACGGACACCGGCAAGGGCAACGCCTTCAGGGGCAACAGCTGCCGGGCGTCGAAGCCCGCCGGCCTGTGCTGAAGCCGGGTCAGTGACCCCGAGAAGGAAGGAAGGCGGCACATGACGACCGCTCGTACTGCTCCACCGCCGTCCATGCGGCTGAGGGAGCTCGCGTTCGGGGCGGCGTGTGCCGCCGCCCTGCGCGCGGCCGCCCGGCTGGGCGTCGCCGACGCCCTCGGCGACCGTCCCATGACCGTGGAGGACCTCGCGGCCGCGGTGAAGACCGAACCCCGGCCGCTGCGCCGACTGCTGCGGGCCCTGTCCTGCTACGACGTCTTCGCCGAGCAACCGGACGGGACGTTCACGCACACCGACGTCTCCCGGCTGCTGCGCGAGGACGACCCGCACAGCCTGCGCGCCATCTCCCTGTGGTGCACCGAGCCGTGGACCTGGGACGCCTGGCCGCTGCTCGACGAGGCGGTGCGCACCGGCCGCAACGTCGTGGAGGACCTGTACGGCAAGGAGTTCTTCCCCTACCTCAACGAGGACGCCCCGGAGTCCGCCGACGTCTTCAACCGCGCCATGACGACGTCCAGCGTGCAGTCCGCGCGGGACGTCGCGGAGTTCCTCGACCTGTCGGGGAGTTCCTCGGTCGCCGACATCGGCGGCGGTCAGGGGCACGTGGTGGCGAGCCTGCTGGACAAGTACCCCGCGATGCACGGCTCCCTGCTCGACCTGCCCCGGGTGGTGGAGAACGCGGTGCCGAGGCTGCGGGCGGGCGGCGACCTCGCGGACCGGGCGCGCGTGGTGCCCGGCGACGTCCGGGAGGCCGTTCCGGTGAAGGCCGACGTCTACGTCATCAAGAACATCCTGGAGTGGGACGACGAGAGCACCGCCCGCACCCTGCGCAACGTCCGGGCGGCGGGAGGCCCCGGGGCACGGGTCGTGGTCATCGAGAACCTGGTCGACGACACGCCATCGATGCGGTTCAGCACCGCGATGGATCTGATGCTCCTGCTCAACGTCGGTGGGGCGAAGCACACCACCGACAGCATGGTCGACCGGCTGACCGAAGCGGGCCTGGTCATCGACGACATCAGCCCGGTCAACCCCTATCTGCACGCGTTCGACTGCCACGTCCCCGGCTGATCCGGCCGCACGTTCCCCGCATCCCCTCTCCCACTCCCCCCACGAACCACCGGTCGCCGGGCCCGCAGCGTCGCGGGTCCGGCGACCGGTGATGGTCGGCCTCGGTCAGCCGGCCGGCTCGCGCTCCCAGAGGTAGAAGCGCTGCGCCATGGCGTCCTTGGGGGAACGCCAAGTCTCGGGGTCGTACGCGCTGACGTACGCGGACAGCCGCTCGCTGACGTCCCGGAACTCGGGATGCCCGGTGATCTTGGCGATGGCGGGCCCGGGCTCACGCTCGGACTCGATGAGGTGCATGTACACGTCACCAAACTGGAAGAGGCTGCGCCGGACGACGCCGACGAGGCGCGGCAGTTCTCCCCGGTCGGACTCCTCGAACACCTTGGCGATGTCGGGGGCCGATCCCGGGGCCATACGGGCGACGATCAGGGCTTGGTGCATGAGACTGTTTCTCCGTCCGGCTCAGTCGGTCAGACCCCGGGTGGCGCCGCGTTCGGCGGCGGCCTTCTCGATGCGATCCCGGATGAGGCTCATCTGGACCTTGGAGTTCCGGTTGATGTTGTCGGTCATCCACTCGTCGTCGACCGGCGCCTCCGGCTTCATCGCGAAGTCCTGTGTCCACACCATCCGCGTACCGGCCGGGACCTCCTCGTACCGCCAGTGGATGTTCATGTGGTCGAAGGGCCCCGTCTCGACCCGGCGGGCCTTGACGGTGAGCGCCTCGCGGTCCGGCTCCCGCTCGGAGACCCAGCTCCACACGGTGCCGTTCTCGTCCGGGTGCATGGTCAGCCGGAAGGTGGTCTTCCGCCCCTCCCGGCGCAGGACCTCGACGGAGGCGTATTCGCTGAACAGCCGGGGCCAGTTCTCCAGGTCATTGGTCATCTCCCAGACCAGGTCCAGGGGGGCCGCGATGGTGATCTCGTTCTGTGTGTGTCCGGTCATCTCACGCTCCTGCCAGAAGGGCACTGTTGACGAGGTCGAGGAACTGCCGGGGCGTCTTGGAACGCTCGGCGTCGGGGGGCATCGGCGTGCCGTACCGGTTCTCCAGCTCGCCGACGATGCCCAGCAGGCCGAGCGAGTCGACGCCGAGGCGGTCGAAGCCGGTGTCGTTCTGCCGGAGTTCCTCCGGGGCGACGGTGACGCCGGCGGACTTCTTCATGAGTTCGGCCAGCTCTTCCACGGTGATGCGATCAGACATGCGGTTCCTCTCCTCTTCTTCTCCGCGGCGCCTCGCTACGAGGCGTCGGTGGCGCCGTGCCGCAGCACCAGCGCCGAGTTCGACCCCATGAGTCCCCGGCTCAGGACCAGCGCCGTGCGCATTTCGGCGCTGCGGGCCCGGCCGGTCACCAGGTCGAGGTCATGGCAGATGTCGAAGACGTTGGGGGTGGGCGGGATCATGTCGTGCTCCATCGCGAGCACGGCCGCGGCGGCGTCCATCAGCGGCGCCGCGCAGTAACCCCGGCCGATCCCGGTCTTCGGCGCGGTGACAGGCACGCGGGTGCCGTGCGCGCCGAGGGCGTCGGCGATCGCCAGCGCCTCGGCACGGTCCGCGGCCGGCACGCCGAGGGCGTCGGCGAAGACCACGTCGATCTCCTCAGGGGCGCACCCGGCCTCCTCCAGTGCTCCCCGGATCGCCTGGGCGAGCCCCTCCCGGGACTCCTCCCAGCGGGAGGCGCCGGTGAAGGTGGCCGCGTGCCCGGCGAGCAGGGCCCGCACCCGCGCGCCTCGCGCCAGGGCCGTGCCCTCCTCCTCGACCACGGCCATGGCGCCGCCCTCGGCCGGCACGAACCCGCAGGCCGCGGCGGTGAACGGACGATAGGCGCGGGTCGGGTCGTCGAGCGTGCTGAGCTCCTCGTAGCCGAGTTGGCAGACCATCGAGTAGGGCGCGATCGGCGCCTCGGTGGCCCCGGCCACGATCACGTCGGTGCCGCGCCGCACGGCCCGCGCCGCGTGCGCGAGGGCGTCGAGGCCGCCGGCCTCGTCGGCGGCGACGACCGAGCAGGGGCCCTTGAAGCCGCGCCGGATGGAGATCTGGCCGGTGCTGGCGGCGTAGAACCAGGCGATGGACTGGTAGGGGCCGACGAAGCGGCTGCCCTTTCCCCACAGCTGTTGCAGTTCCCGCTGGCCGAACTCGCCGCCGCCGGAACCGGCCGCGGTGACCACGCCGACGGAGAACGGCGCCGCGTCGGTGGCGGTCCGCGCGAGGCGGGCGTCGTCCAGCGCGAGGTCGGCCGCGGCCATCGCGAAGTGCGTGAACCGGTCGGTCTGGACGAGGTAGCGCTCCTCGATCATGGCCGTCGGGTCGAAGTCACGGACCTGGCCCGCCACCCGCAGGGGCAGGTGTTCGCATCCCTCGCGGGTGACGCGCTCCAGGACGCTGATGCCCTCGCTGGTGGACTTCCAGAAGGTCTCGGTACTGGCTCCGTTGGGCGCGACCACACCGATTCCCGTGACGGCCGCGCGCCGTGGATGGGGTTCGCTCATCGTGTCTTCTCCCTCGGCCGGTTCATGACCACCGCGGACTGGAAGCCGCCGAATCCGCTGCCCACCGAGAGCACGCTGGCCAGCTTGCGCTCGCGGGCCACGCGCGGGACGTAGTCCAGGTCGCACTCGGGGTCGGGCGTCTCGTAGTTCGCGGTCGGCGGTACGACCTGGTGGGTCAGGGCCAGGACACAGGCGACGAGTTCGATCGCACCGATCGCGCCGAGGGAGTGACCCACCATGGACTTGATGGAGCTCATGGGCGTGTCGTAGGCGTGGCCGCCCAGGACCCGTTTCACCGCCGCGGTCTCGTGGCGGTCGTTCTGCTTGGTGCCCGACCCGTGCGCGTTGACGTAGTCGATCGCCGTGGCGTCGGTGCGGGCGTGGTCGAGGGCGTCCTCGATGGCCCGGGCCATCTCCAGGCCCTCGCTGGTCAGGCCGGTCATGTGGTAGGCGTTGCCGAAGGTGGCGTAGCCGCCGAGCTCGCAGTACACGTGGGCGCCGCGGGCCCGGGCGTGCTCCAACTCCTCCAGGACGAGTACGGCGCCGCCCTCGCCCATGACGAACCCGTCCCGGTCGGCGTCGAAGGGACGCGAGGCGTGGGCGGGGTCGTCGTTGTTCGGGGAGGTGGCCTTGATCGCGTCGAAGCAGGCCATGGTGATCGGGGAGATCGGCGAGTCCGAGGCACCCGCTATGCAGACGTCGGCCCGGCCCTCCTCGACGGTGTGGAAGGCGTACCCGACCGCGTCGAGTCCCGAGGTGCAGCCCGTGGAGACGGTCTGCACCGGGCCGCGCGCCCCGAACCGTTCGGCCACCGTGGCGGCGAGCGTGCTGGGCGAGAACGCGCGGTGCAGCTGCGGGGCCGCCTCCCGGTGGTCCACGTCCCAGCGCTGCCCACGATGGCTGACCAGAACGTAGTCGTTCTCCAGCCGGGTGGTGCCGCCGACGGCGGTGCCCAGGGAGACGCCGACCCGCCAGGGGTTCTCGGCGGCGAGGTCGAGACCGGCGTCGCGGACCGCTTCGTCGCCGGCGACCATGGCGAACTGGATGTAGCGGTCGCACCGTTCGACGTCTGCGGCATCCAGTCCGTGGGCCGCCGGGTCGAAGTCGCACTCGGCGGCGATCCGCGAGCGCAGGCCGCTCGGGTCGAAGAAGGTGATGCCGCGCGTCGCAGTGCGTCCCTCGACCAGGAGCCGCCAGAACGACGGGACGCCTATGCCGCCCGGGGCGACGATGCCTATGCCGGTGACCGCGACCCGCCTCGTCATGACCCGACCTGACGTCGTGCGGTCGCCTCGCGCCCGATCACCACGGGCTCGGCGTCGCTCTCCTCGGTGTCGACGTGGCCGAGCGGCGGGCTCGGGGCCAGCGGGCCGAGGTGGAAGACGATCCGGGCCTCGACGTTTCCGACGTTGCGGAAGCGGTGTCGCATGTGGGCGGGGATCATCAGACCCTGCTCGGGCTGCAGCGGCTGGGGCTCGCCGTCCAGGTCCACCTCCAGCTGCCCGCACACGACGTACACGAACTCCTCGGAGTAGGGGTGATAGTGCTCGCCGATGCGGTCGCCTGGCTTGATCAGGGCCACGCCCATGAAACCGCTGGTCGAACCGACCGTGACGGGGGTGAGCATGGCGCGCAGATCGCCGCCGCGCCGGGTGTTGGGCTCGACCTCGCTGAGATCCACGACTCTGGGACGGGAAGTGATCACGACGTTCCTCCGTTGCTGTACTGCACCGACGTGGGCGGGGCGTAGCGCCGCCCACGCCCACGTGATGGCGAATCAGGCGTCGGGCGACCGACGGTCGGTGACGAGGTCCATGCGGGCACGTTCGAGGAAGCGCGTGAGCCGGGCGTCCTTCGTCGCGGAGGCGTCCGCGTCGACGGCGTCCTGGAGCGTCGTCAGCTCGGCGACCTGCCCGGGGTCGGCCAGGCCGAGGGCCTGCACGGGGTCGGCCGCGTCGAGTCCGCCGCACACGTCGATCAGCCGGACGACGACGTCGTCGCGCTGGAAGATCGTGCTGCGCAGGACCGGGCTGCGCGGGTCGTCCGCCGCCGCCTCGTCCTGCCGGGCCAGCAGCTCGGCGAGCTTCATGCCGCGGTCGGCCCGGGCCGGGTAGTACAGGGCGTACCGCTCGGCCTGCGCGTCCTGG
Source organism: Streptomyces sp. NPDC050121 (assembly GCF_044460385.1). Taxonomy (NCBI): domain Bacteria; kingdom Bacillati; phylum Actinomycetota; class Actinomycetes; order Kitasatosporales; family Streptomycetaceae; genus Streptomyces; species Streptomyces sp. NPDC050121. The sequence continues at coordinate 212,557 of NZ_JBITJV010000006.1, forward strand.
CGTTCCGCCGTCACATGGTGGACGGCCGGAAGCGCGGCCCGGGTGAAGAACACCCGTGCGGACTCGGGATCGTTGAGGTCGCGGTCCTGCTCCAGATGGGGGTTGATGGCCTCCTCGACGGCCCGTACCTCGGGCTGCCGGGAGACGTGCCGCAGCGCGGCGAGCAGGTCGCCCCGCACTTCGATGGCCCGCACCACCCGGTTGCCGTGCATGAACAGCGAGGTGCGGCACAGCCGGGTGGTGTCGTCGACCTGCGGCTCGGGCGAGGCGTAGTCGGCGAGGATCTTGGCGACGATCTCCTCGCTGCCCGGCTTCACGGTGAAGGTGAGCGCGTGACGGATCACGCCGTCGCCGATCCTGGGCGAGGTCTGGAGCCGGCGCTTGCCTGGCTTGGCCTCGGTCGCCGGGCCGCCGGTCTCGCGCACGACGTGGAAGCGCAACGACCTGGTGTCGCGGACGCAGCTGTGCAGTGGCTCCACCATCCGCACGTGTTCCTCGCTGTTGACCCAGGCGAGGAACGGCGGGGCGCTCTCCCATTCGCTGGTGATGAGCCACTGGGAGGGGTTCTCGATGGACTGGCACAGCTGGTCGCTGACATGTCCGGGGACGGACGCGACCTGGTTGCAGAGCTGCTCGTAGGCCTCCAGGAACTGCTGCTGGGCTCCGTCGTAGACGTCGACCAGGAGGACGACTCGAAGCCGGGAGCCGTCGAACACGGACTGGGAGACTCGTTGCGACGCCTGTCGCGTCCGCGAACCTGCAACACGTTCGGACGTGGTGGTCATCCTGCGCACATCTCCTTCGCGGAGGGGGAAGTGAACGTCGGCCGCGGTGATGCGACGTCAGCGTTCCTCGATCCTCAGCCCGTCCCCGCAAGCGCGCGACTCGGATGAACTACGCGGGTGACCGGGGCCCGGCGAGGCGTCAGATGAGATGGGCGAAGACGACCAGGTTGTCGGTGTAGTCCTTGACCGTCCGGTCGTAGTTCCCCGCGCAGGTGATGAGCCGTACCTGTGCCTGCGCGGTGTCGGCGTACACGCGTTCGCTGGGGAAGGCGTCCTTGGCGAAGGTCTCCGCGGTGTCCACCCGGAAGGTCGCCGTGCTGCCGTCGGCCCGCCGGACGGAGAAGGTGTCGCCCTTCACCAGTTCGCTGAGGCGCACGAACACGGCGGGGGACGTCTTCGTGTCGACGTGCCCGGCGATGACTGCGGTGCCCGTCTCGCCGGGGGAGGCCCCGGCGACGTGCCAGCCGACGAGGTTGACGTCGCTCGCGGGCGGCGGTTCCAGCTGTCCGGAGGGGCCGATGACGAGGTCGGTGAAGGGCGCGTCGACCGAGATCTTCGGGATGAGCAGGCGTACGGGCCTGGAGCGCGGCAGGTGCTTGCCCAGCGGGGCCTGGTTCTCGGCGGACGGGGCCGAGGTGGACGTGTCGGGTGCGGCGCTCGCCGCGAGCGCGGCGGCGCCGGGCGGGGCGTGCGGGGGGCTGGGGGCGCCGGGGGCCGTGGCTTTGCCGCCGAACAGGTTCAGCGCCAGGATCACGGCGGCCGCGGCGCACAGCATCGTCAGTCCGGTGCGGGGGTTTCTCTCCTCGGAGGGAACGGGCGGAACGGGGCGACCGGAAGCAGCGGCGGACGACGGAGCGGACGCAGACGGGGAAGCGGAAGGGGAAGACGACGGGGAAGAGGACGAGGACGGGGACGGGGACGGGGACGGGGGTACTGCCATCGGGAACCACCTCACTCGGGCGCGGCAGCGGAGCGGACACGGCACGGGAAGCGAGCCGGGCCGCCACCCGGGGTGCGGGTGGCGGCCTCGGCTTCGCTATCGCGCCCGGCATGGGTCACCGGCGGCCGGGATCATGTGAGCGGAACGCATGCGATGGCCCTTCCGTCACGATCGGGTAGCCGACGCCTCGTCAGCTGACCTGACCCGACCGGGACGTGATCCACCGTCAGCCGCGCCTCGTCGCGGCACCACTCGGGGCGTTCACACGGGTGAAGTCCGCCGAGTTCCGGTGGAGTCCGCGGGGCGTGGCGAGAGCCAGCGCGGTGTTCAGGACCTCGCGCAGCGCCGCCTCGGCGTCCGGCTCCGGGCCGGGCGAGCGCCAGGCGACGAATCCGTCGGGCCTGACGAGTACGGCGCCGCCGCGGGTCGTGCCGTGGCGCTCCGCCCAGTCGACGTCGTCCTCGGTCACCAGGTCGGCGCCGGGTCCGGCGCCCACCCGGTACGACCTGAGCGGGAGGGAGAGCTCCTCGGCGAGCCGGGCGGCGGCCTCGTGCCATCCGCCCGGCTCACCGGCGTCGCTGAGCAGGACGGGGGCCCGCTCGTAGAGGTCGAGGGTGGAGATCCTCTCGCCCGCTCGCCGGACCCACAGATGGGGTGCCCGGCTGCCGGGCCGGCCGCTGAGGTCGAGACCCTCCGGGACGACCGGTTCGGCGGGGTCGGCGCCGACGACGGCGCCCTGCGGGTAGCGGTAGCCGAGGGCCACGTTGAGGATGCCGCGCTGGGGACCGCCGCCGCCCGCGCCGGGCGGCGGGGCGAAACCGGGGTGGCTGTGCTCGGCCGACCGGGCGGCGGCGCGGGCGCTGGTGGCCTCCGCCACCGGGCGGCGCTCGGCGTCGTAGCTGTCCAGGAGCCCCTCCCCCGCCCAGCCGTCGAGCACCGCGGCCAGCTTCCAGGCGAGGTTGTGCGCGTCCTGGATGCCGGTGTTGGAACCGAAGGCCCCGGTCGGGGACATCTCGTGGGCCGAGTCGCCGGCCAGGAACACGCGCCCCGACCGGTAGCTGCGGGCGACGCGCTGGGCGGCGTGCCAGGGCGCCTTGCCGGTGATCGTCACGTCGAGGTCGGCGACGCCGACGGCCCGGCGGATGTGCTCGACGCACCGCTCGTCGGTGAACTCCTCCAGGGTTTCGCCGTGTTCGGGGTGCCAGGGGGCGTGGAAGACCCAGTTCTCGACGTTGTCCACGGGCAGCAGGGCGCCGTCGGCGTCGGGGCTGGTCAGGTAGCAGACGATGAAGTGGCGGTCGCCCACGACGTCGGCGAGGCCGCGGGAGCGGAAGGTGAGGCTGACGTTGTGGAACAGGTCGCCGGGGCCGCTCTGCCCGATGCCGAGCTGCTCGCGGGCGGGGCTGCGGGGGCCGTCGGCGGCGACGAGGTAGTCCGCGCGGATGGTGGTGTGCTCACCCGTCTCCCGGCTCTTGGCCACCGCGGTGACGCCGTCGGCGTCGCTCTCGAACGACATCAGTTCGGTGGAGAACCGCAGGTCGCCGCCGTGCCTGCGGGCGTGGTCGAGGAGCACCGGCTCCAGGTCGTTCTGGCTGCACAGGCACCAGGAACTGGGGCTGAAACGGGCCAGTCCGCCGCCCGGGTCGATGTCCCGGAACAGCCACTCGCCGGCGTCGCCGACCAGGGTGGGGGTCTGCAGGATGCCGTGGTTGCCGGCCAGGGTGGCGGCCGCCTCCTGGATGGACCGCTCCACGCCCGCCACCCGGAACAGCTCCATCGTGCGGACGTTGTTGCCGCGGCCGCGCGGGTGGATGGAGGTGCCGGAATGGCGCTCCACCAGCATGTGCCGCACTCCGAGCCGTCCCAGGAACAACGAGGTCGCGAGCCCCACCAGGGAACCGCCGACGATGAGGACCGGGACCCTGAGGGTGTCGTGGCCGGTTCGTCCGGCTCGTTCGTTCATCACTCTCGCCTCCAGCGCGTCGTGTCCGCCGACCCGGCCGGATACGGCGGAGATCCTCATGCATGCCCCGTTGAGCTGACGGCGGCTCAGGCTTCACCCGGCTGCGTCGCGGCCCCGGCGAGCCGGTCCGCGGCGGCGGTGAGGGGACGGAAGTACTTGAATCCCTGAGCACGGGCTGCGGCTCGGCTAGCCTCGATATTCCGCCCATGCGAACTGACTTACGACGAACATCACTTCGGGAGTTCCGTGTCCGACCAGCTGCCGTCCTCACCGAACCCCGCCGCGCGCGAGGCCGCCGCGCTCCGGCAGACCGGGGCCGCACCCCTGCGGATCGGCGACCCGGCCCGGGTCGGTCCCTTCGTGCCGGTGGCGCTGCTCGGCAGCGGCGGAATGGGCCGGGTCTATCTGGCCCGGGCAGCCGACGACACTCCCGGGCTGTTCGCGGTGAAGGTGATCCGGCCGGAGTACGCCGAGGACGTCCGCTTCCAGCGCCGCTTCGAACGCGAGGCGTCGGTGCACGCCCGGCTGGGTCCGCCGCACGCCCCGAGGTTATGCGGCACCGGTTGGGACGACCAGCTGCTGTGGATGGCCACGGAGTACGTCCCCGGACTGGATCTGGCCGACGCCGTACGCGACGACGCGGCCCTGCCGGCGGCCACCGTGTGGCAGCTGGTGGCCGAGCTCGGGCAGGCGCTCACCGCCCTCGCCGCCGCCGGCATCGTGCACCGGGACCTCAAGCCGTCCAACGTGCTGCTGTCGCTGCGGGGCGTGTGGGTCATCGACTTCGGGATCTCCAAGGCCGCGGACGCCAGCGCGATCACCGGCACGGGCAACCGGGTCGGCACACCGGCCTACATGTCCCCGGAGTACCTGAGGACGGGCCACTGCGACACCGCCTCCGACGTGTTCTCGCTGGCCTGCACCCTGCTCTACGCGGCCACCGGACGGGCCCCGTTCGGCGACGGCACCGGCGTCGACGTGATGCACCGGGTGGCGTTCGAGGAACCGAACCCGGAGGTGACCGGCGTGGTGTCGGCGGCCGACCCCGAGCTGGGGGCGCTGCTCACCGCCTGTCTGGCCAAGGAGCCCGAGCGGCGTCCCACCCCGCGGGAGCTGATCGACGCGGCCGGGACACGGGCCGGGACGCCCGGCTGGCCGGAGCCGCTGCACGGCCAGGTGCTGGCCCGGCAGCAGGCGTACGAGACGCTGCGTCGTCTGCCCGTCGAACGGGCGGCCCGGCTGCGGCCCTCGGACCATCGGGTGAAGCTGGCGTCGCCGCCGGCTCCGGCGGCGGGCCCGGTCGCACCGCGGCCGGGCCCAGCGCCCGTGGCCGAGTCTCCCGCCGCCGGGACGACGCCGGCCCGACACCGCGTCCGCCGCAAGCGGGTGCTGGCCGCCGCCGCGGGGACCGCCCTGTGCGCGGTCGCCGCGGGCGCCTTCGTGCTCATGCGCGAGGACGGTGCGGCGAGCGCGGCCGGACCGGAGACCGTCGCGTCGGCGACCGGCACCGGCGCCGGGGGCCGGCCCGGTGCCGTCGCCCTTCCGGGCGTGTCCGACTCGCCGGACCGGGCGTCCGCCGCGGGAGCGGCCGCCGGACGCGCCGACGAGACCCACGGCGACGTCACATCGCCGCCGGGAGCCTCGGCGTCGGGCGTCGGCGGCGGGCAGGAAACCCCGGCCGCCGCGGCCGGCGGCGCCGGGGGCGCCTCCTCCACCCCGGCCGGGTCACCCGACACCGCGCCGACCGAGTCCGCGACCCCGCCCTGGATCACCGACTGCACGTTCTACGCCGGCAACGGCCGAACCCGCACGGGAGACACCGGCAAGCGGGTGCGGCAGGTGCAGTGCATGCTCACCAAGCGCGGTTACGAGGTGGGCGGGGCCGGGGTGAGCGGTGACTTCGACGCCGGCACGGAGACGGCCGTCCGCAGCTTCCAGGGCGACAAGGGGCTGAAGGTCAACGGCATCGTGAACCAGGCCACCTGGGGAGCGCTGCGCGCCGCCGACTGACCGTTGCCGGCCGGCGGCGGTCGCCGCCGCTTCAGGGGGTCAGGTAGAAGCGGACGGTCGTGCCGTCCTCGGCGGTGTGCAGGCGGACCAGGTCGGCCACGTAGTGGACCAGCATCAGACCGCGGCCGCCGATCTGACCGCGCAGCGGCGGCCTGCGGCCGGCCAGCGGATCGGCCAGCCGGCCCGCGTCCCGGACCTCGCACACGACCTGCCCCGCCTCGGCCCAGACCGCGAGGGTGCCTCGCCCGCCGCCGTGCACCACGCTGTTGGTCGTCAGCTCCGCGACCGCCAGTTCGGCGTCCTCCAGCCGCTGCCCGGCCAGGCCCAGCCGTTCGGCCCGGCCGACGGCGAAGGCGCGGACGGCGGACAGGTCGTCGGGGCCGAAGGAGTACACGGCGGCGTCCGGCGCGGGCACCAGGGCCTCGTTGTAGCGGGCGACGACGGAGCGCCAGTCGTAGGCGTCGCTGACCTGCTCGGCGCCGGCGGCCATGACGGTCGGGTGGGTGATCATCGCGTCGGCCAGGACCTCCGGGTCCAGGCGGGAGACGTCGTACGGGCACAGGATGGTCACCGGCCGGCCCTCGAAGGCCGCGTTGATCAGCGCCTCGTGCTGTGCGCACGCCGGGTACTCCACCGCGCTGCGGCCCGCCCAGATCGGCTCGCCGATGATCCGCACCCGGCCGTCGCGGTGGGCGTCGGCGAACGCGCGGAGCACGCCGGGGATGATCCGGCCCGGGTTGCGACCCGCCTCGGTCATGTCCAGCAGGAGGACGCCCTCGGCGTCCGCGCCGAGTCCGGCTCTGATCAGCTCCAGGTTGGGGACGGGCACCGCCACCGCGACGGGCTCGCCGACGTCCAGGCCGTCCTGCACGAACGACACCGTCCGGTCCACGTACTCCTGTTCGGTGCGGTAGAACAGCGCGGGGTGCTCGAATGCCTCATGGGTCGCCACCGGGTTCATCGCGACGCCACCTCGATCCGGCTCAGGCTCGGCCAGAACAGGCCCAGCACACGCGGTACCTGCGGTGGCGGATGCTCGACCACCACCCGGCCGCCGCGCAGGGCCAGCGCCGTGACGGCGAGTGCCGTCACCCCGGCCACGTCGACGAACCCGACCTCGGAGAGCTCCACATAGGACACGTCGCCATGCTGCCGTGCCAGGCCCGCCAGGGCCTCTTCCCACGGCGAACGAGTGGCCTCGTTGATCTCGCCCCTGGCCCGTATGCCGGGCCGGCCGGACAGCGGGCCCACCTCCAGCACGGCCCCGCCGTGCACCGGTCCGAACCGGTCGACTCCCCGCGAGGCGTCCACCACCCTCGGCCTCCTTCACCGTCCGACGCTCACTCCGGCGCCCTCCCGCCCGGGACGGCCCCACAGGCAGCCCCTACCCGCCAACGGCATCCTGACGCCGCTCCGGAACAGGAGGATGATCGGAGCGGGACGTACCGTGGCGACCGAGGCTCGACGGACCGGGGGCACGATGTGTTGGAGTGCGACGGCCGATCTCGTCGCGGGGGCCGGGGTGGCGGCCATCGGGGTGGCGTCGGTGGCGCAGGTGCGGGGGCGCCGGGACCTTCCCCTCGCCGCACTGCCCCTGCTGCTCGGGGCGCACCAGATCGTGGAGTCGGCGGTCTGGGAGGCGGGCGGGGGCAGCGGACCGGCCACCGTCGCCTGGGCCGTCATCGCGATGCCGCTGCTGGCGGTGTGGGTCCCGGCGGGAGTGTGGTGTGCGGCCCCGCCGTCCGCCCGGCGCGGGCCGGGGTTCCTGCTCGCGGTCGGCGTGGCGACGGCCGCGGGCCTCGGGTACGGGATCGCCACCGGCCCGGTGACGGCCGAGATCCGCGGCCACACGGTCGGCTACGCCGTCGATCTTCCCTTCCCGCCCGTCCTCGTCGTGGGCTACGTCCTGGCCACCGTCGGTTCCCTGCTGTTCTCCGGCGACCGCCGGCTGCTGGCGCTGGGGGTGCTGGTCGCCGTGGGCGCGTCGGTCTGCTTCGCGCTGTGGCGACTGGAGTTCGTGTCGACCTGGTGCGCGTTCGCGGCGCTGTGGTCGGTGCTGCTGCTCGGCTGGGCCCGCGGCCGACGAGCCGCGCCGCGCCTCAGCTCGCGCACCGTCTGATTCCCGCACGCTCGGCATGCGGGTGCGCTCGCCGCTGCCCGCCGTGCGCGAGGGCCGTCCCCCGCGTCGGCGGGCAGGGCGCGAAGGCCCGGCGTGCCGATGCCGGTCAGGCCCAGACGATGAGGCGGTTCTCCGCGGTCACACCGACGAAGAAGGCCAGGGTCAGCCGACGTCCGACGGTGCTCGGGGTGATGAAGTGGTAGTTGCGGGTGTCGAAGAGGATGCCTTCGCCGAGCACCGGGGTGAGCGTCAGGCTCGGTTCCTGTACCGCGATGGTCTGCGACCAGCCGAAGCCCACCCGGTCGGCGTCGTCGGTGGGGCGCCAGCGGCGCCGGAAGACGTTCAGCTCGCCGCCGTCCTCGGGCAGGCTGATGTAGCAGTTGAAGCCGAGCTGGGCGATCGGTGTGTGGTCGAAGACGCCGGGGAACTCCCGCACCACCTCGTCGAAGTGCATGCGCGGATCGCCCTTGAGCTCTCGGACCATGCCCGCGAAGAGTTTCTGCCCGCCGACGGTGGCCCTGGTCACCGGCCCGCCCCAGGCCGCGGCCAGCTGGCCGATCAGCGCCTCCATGGGGTCCTCGTCCCCGACGGCCCGCGCCCACTGCTGTTCCGCCTTGCGCGCGTCCGTCCAGTACTCGGGGCGCAGTTCGCCGTCGAGGTAGTAGTCGTAGACGGCGGGGCCGAACTTCGCGATGGGGGGCCAGATCCGGCGTTCGTCGTAGGTGCTGAACTCGGTCTGGTCCAGCCGGCCGGTGAGCCGGGCGCAGGCCTGCGCGGTGAGCATGTCGGGGATCCTGATCGCTCCCAGGGTGCCCGCGGCGAGCCGCAGCAGGGTGTCCCGGGTCAGCGGCGACTCGGTCTGCGCGCCGAACAGTGGATCGACCTGCTGCACCACCTGCGTGTTCTTGATGAGCTCTTCGTTGTCCCTCGGATTCACAGCGTGACTCCCGCATTCCGGTCGAACGGGTGGGTGGCGACGCCCCGGCGGGCGGCGCAGCCCATGCTCGCGGGGCCCGCTTGTCAGCCGGGTTGACGCTCCGCATGTCGGCGGCGTGCGCACGTCTGAAGGGACCCGCTGCCGACGAAGCACAACCGCACCGTCACATCGGCCTCAAGCACCGTGAACGAGCCTGTTCACCCATGAGCATCAGGAAAGCCCCCCTTTCGCACCGGGTCGCCGCGCTGGCCCCCATGTCGCTGGCCGGACTGGCGGCGACCGCACGGGAGATCGGGGCCGTCGACATCGCCAGCGGTGTCCCGGTGCACGATCCGCCCGACACCGTCCTCACCGCGGCCGCCACCGCCATGCGCACCGGCCGCAACCAGTACGCCCCGGCGGCCGGCACGCCGGCCCTGCGCCGAGCGGTCGCCCGGCATCTGCGGCGCACCCGGGGAGTGGACGTGGACCCCGACCACGAGATCACCATCACCAGCGGGGCCACGGAGGGCGCCCTGGTGGCCCTGCTCGCCGCCGTGGACCCCGGTGACGAAGTGATCCTGCCGGAACCGTACTTCGAGTCCTATCCGGGAACGGTGCGCCTGCTGGGCGCCGTACCGCGTCCGGTGCGGCTGAGCGGCGCCGACTGGCGGCTGGATCCGGACGCGATACGCGCCGCGATCACCCCTCGGACCCGTGCCGTCCTGCTCAACACCCCCCACAACCCGACCGGTCGGGTCTTCACCGCCGACGAGATGCTCGCGCTCGTGGAGATCTGTGTCCGGCACGGCATCATCTGCATCACCGACGAGGTCTACGACAACTTCGTCTTCGACCCCGCGGGCATGACCTCGCCGTTGAACCTGGCGCAGGCGCGCGATCACTCGATCGTCGTGGGCAGCTTCTCGAAGTCCCTGCAGATGTCCGGCTGGCGGCTCGGCTACTGCGTGGCGGGCGCCGAACTCACCGCGGGCCTGCGCCGGGTCGTGGAGCGGACCACGGTGTGCGCGTCCACTCCGCTGCAGGAGGGCACGGCCGCGGCCACCGGGTTCAGCAGCGGCGCCGAGGACTTCCGGGACCGACGGGACCACATGGTCAAGCGTCTCGGCCAGGCCGGACTCGACGTGTTCGCGCCGGAGGGCGGCTGGTTCGTGTTCGCCGGCATCAGGGGCGTCACCGACTGGTCCTCACGGGAGTTGGCGGAACGCCTGCTCGACCGGGCCGGGGTCCTGGTGGCTCCGGGCACCCCCTTCTTCTCCGACCCGCAGGAGGGCGGAGGCTGGATCCGGACCACGTTCGTACGCGACCCCGACGCGACGGACGAGGGCCTGGACCGCCTGGAGCGCTTCCTGCGCGGGGCGCCATGAACCGGCGGGACGGTACGCAGAAGAGGGTCGGTGCGCGGAGGGTCGGTGCGCGGAGGGTCGGTACGCGGAAGAGGGCCGGTGCGCGGAGGCGGGGCGGGGCGCGGACGCCGGAGCGGGAGATGTGGCAGGGCGTCGGCGCGATGAGCCTGGCCGCCGCCGCGATCGGGGTGTCGTTCGGCGCCATCGCCGTCGCCGCCGGCATCCCGGGCTGGCTGGCGATCGCCATGTCGGTGTTCATCCACGCCGGCGGCTCGCAGTTCCTGGCGGTCGGCATGCTGGCCGCCGGAAGCCCCTTCGCCGCCGTGTTCGCCGGGCTCCTGCTCAACGCCCGTCATCTGCCGTTCGGCCTGGCGCTGCGCGACACGGTGGGCGAGGGCTGGTGGGCGCGGCTGATCGGCAGCCAGCTGATCAGCGACGAGTCGGTGGCGTTCGCCATGGGGCAGCCGCAGGGCGCCCGTCGCCGCCGGGCGTTCTGGATGTGCGGGGTGGCCCTCACCTTCGCCTGGGACGGCGGCACGGCGCTCGGGGTGCTCCTCGGGGGTGTCGTCGGCGATCCCGCCGTCTACGGTCTGGACACGGCGTTTCCGGCCGGGCTGCTGGCGCTCGTGGTGCCCTCGCTGCGGGACCGCGACACGCGTGACGCGGCCCTCGCCGGCGCCGCCCTGGCCCTGGTCACGACCCCGCTGCTGCCGGCGGGCATCCCCGTCCTGCTGTCCCTGTCGGGGCTGCTGCTGCTCGTCCTGCCGCCGGCCGCCCGCCGGGCGCCCGACCGGACGGTCCCGCGCGAACGGACGGAGGAGACATGGTCACGATGATGGTCGCCGCGGTCGCCGCGCTGGCCGTCGGCACCTATCTGCTGCGGCTCGCCGGCACGGTGCTGCACGACCGGTTCAGTCTGCCGGAGTCCACTCAGCGGCTGTTTCCGGTCATGGCGGTCGTGCTGCTCACCGCGCTGTGCGTCACGGACGCCCTGACCGACTCCGACGGTTTCGCCGGGGTGGCGCGTCCGGCGGGAGTGGCCGTGGCGCTGGTGCTCGCCCTGCGGCGCGCCCCGTTCGTCGCCGTCGTGGTCGTGGCCGCCGGGGTGACCGCCCTGCTGCGTCTCCTCGGCGCTCACTGAACCCCGCGGGGGTCCAAAAGCCGTCCGCAAGCGTGATGCAAGGCGATGGCAAGCGCCGCTGTCAGCATGGGCGCATGCGGATGTCGTACGTCCGTATCGCCCGGGGCCTCGCGGTCCTTCGCTCGGCCGAGCCGAACGCCATGCCTGTTGTTCTGTCCTGTACCGGGAACGTCCCGACGCATAGGGAGATCCGATGGAGCACGCAACCTACCGACTGGGCGATCTACCACTGACCGGCGGGGGGAGACTGACCGACGCGACGATCGTGTACGCCGTTCACGGGTCCCTCGACCGCCGGCGCGACAACGCCGTGCTGTGCCCGACGTTCTTCGCCGGCGATCACACCGGCTACGACTGGTTGATCGGCAGCGGCCGCCCCCTGGACACCGACCGTTACTGCGTGGTCGTCCCGGGGCTGTTCGGCAACGGCTGCTCCAGCTCCCCCAGCAACCACCCCTCCGGCCCGGCCTTCCCCGCCGTGTCGGCCCGGGACAACGTCGCGGCTCAGCACCGGCTGATCACCGAGGAACTCGGCATCACCCGGCTGGCGTTGGTGACCGGCTGGTCCATGGGCGCCATGCACACCTACCAGTGGGCGGTGTCGCATCCCGAGCTGGTGGACCGGATCGCCCCCGTCTGCGGATCGGCGGCGACCAGCGAGGCGGGCCGGGTGTTCCTGGCCGGCCTCGGGGCCGCGCTGCGCGGCGGCGGCCCGGGCGACGCCGGGCGGCGGGCCGCGGCCCGGCTGTTCGCCGGGTGGGCGGCTTCGCACGGCTTCTGGACCGACCGCCTCTATCGCGAACTGGGTTTCGCGGACCGGGAGGCCTACCTGACGGGATTCTGGGAGGAACTGTTCGTCGCCAAGCAGGCGTCGGACCTGCTCGCCCAGGTCTCCACCTGGGAGTCGAGCGACGTGGGAGCCACCCCCGGGTTCGACGGCGACACCCGGGCGGCGCTCGCCTCGATCCGGGCCGAAACGGTTCTGCTGCCCGGCCTGCGCGACCTGTGCTTCGCCGCGCAGGACGAGGCCGAGGCCGCGCGCGTCATCCCCCGCGCGACACTGCGGGTCATCCCCGGCGTCTGGGGCCATCTCGCCGGGGCCGGTGCGACCGAGAACGACCGCGCCTTCATCTCGGCCGCCCTCACCCGCCTCCTGGAACGCGAACCGGCCCCAGCACCTGTGTGATCCGTTCCCCCGCCTCCTCGTTCCCGCCCCGCCAACTCCCACCCCTCCCGCTCCCGCCCCCCTCCACGTTCCCGCCCGCAGGCAACAGGCCTTGCACGAGTAAGGCTCCGTTCGTCCTCTTCAGCCGACCCCACCCCCCTCGCTCGGCGTCCGCCCGCCCGGACGGCAGGAGAAGACCCATGTCAGGAAGCACCCAGATCGTGCCCGTACAAGAGCAAGGAAGCCGCATGCAGCATGCTGAGGCCCTCGGTCCCGCCGTCCGCGTCTTCGGCAAGATGACCGTGCGGCTTCCCCAGAAGACCCTGGAACTGGGACCGCCCCGGCGCCGCGCGGTCCTCGCACTGCTGGTGATCAACGCCGGCAAAGTCGTCTCCATCCCGTCCATCCTGGAGAACATCTGGGGCGACGACCTCCCCGACCACGCCGTCGCCACACTCCAGTCGTACGTCTCCCGTCTGCGCAAGCTCGTGGGCGGTCAGCCGCTGGCCGACGGCGCCCTGCTCCGGCTGCAGTACCGCTCCCCCGGCTACGTGCTCGACATCGACCCCGACCACATCGACGTCATGAGGTTCGAGAGGCTCATCGGCCAGGGGCTCGCCGCCGAGCGGCAGGGCAGGCCCGCGGAGGCCTTCGCGCTGTTGTCGCAGGCCCTGCGGGAATGGACGGCGCCGCCGTTCGAGGACCTGTCCGAGTACGACTTCGCCGGCCGGGAGACCCAACGGCTGGTCCAGCTGCGGCTGTCGGCGGCGGAAGGCCGGGCGCAGGCCGCGTTCGCCCTGGGCCGCAGCCACGAGATACTCGACGACCTGGAGCGCGAGGTGCTCCAGCACCCCATGCGCGAGCGCCTGGTGCGCCGGCTGATGCAGGCCCAGTACTGCAGCGGACGCCAGGCGGACGCGCTGCAGGTCTTCGAGCGCACCCGGCGGTATCTGGCCGACGAGCTGGGGGTGGACGTCAGCCCGGAACTACGGCAGATCCACGGGGAGATCCTGCGGCAGGACCCCTCGCTCACCCCTACGCGGCAGACGGCCCCACCGCCCGAGCCCACGCCGCCAGCCGCCCCCGCGGCCCCGACCGTCCCCCCAGTCCCGACCGTCCTGACCGTCCCCCCAGTCCCGACCGTCCCCGCAGTTCCCGCGGTCCGCGAGGAGGCGGTCCGTCCGGAGCCCGCGGCCGACCGGCAGTACGAGGCCGTCCGCCCGTTCGTCGGACGGCAGGAGGAACTGCAAAGGCTGCTGGCCGGCGTGGAGACCGCCCGGCACGGCAAGGGAGGAGTGACGCTGCTGCTGGGCGAGAGCGGTTGCGGCAAGACCAGTCTGCTGCACGAGTTACGGCGCGCGTGCGCGGAGTACGGCATGGACGTCGTCACGGTGAACTGCCCGCAGAGCGACGACCTGCCCGCGCACTGGCCGTGGAAACAGGCCCTGCGTCAGACGGCCGAGCGCTGGCCGGAGACGGTCCGCTCGCTGCCCGCCGACATCCGCGCCACCCTGACCGCCCTGGTCCCCGAACTCGCCTCGGAGCCGGGCGAGTTCGCGGCCGCCGCCGCCGAACCCAGCAGGTTCGAGCTGCACGAGGCGGTGAGCCGCGCGCTGCTCGGGATCGCCCGCCCTCCGCTGCTGCTGATCCTGGAGGACCTGCACTGGGCCGACACCGCCTCCCTGCACCTGCTGAGATTTCTCGCCCGGCAGCTCCACGACTCGCGGCTGCTGCTGCTCGTCACCTCCCGCACGTTCCGGCCGGCCGCCGATCCGCAGATGCGCGCGGCGCTGGCGGCGGTGCGCGAACTGCCCACGTCCGACGAGATCACCCTCGGCGGTCTCACTCCGGCGGAGAGCCGGGAGCTGGCGGCCACGATGGGCCGCGACCTGGGTCCGGAGCAGTGCACCGCGTTGCAGCACCGCACCCAGGGCAATCCGTACTTCCTGGTCAGGCTCCTGGAACAGCTGACGTCCGACGCCTCCCCGAACGAGGTCCGCGAACTGCTGCCGGACTCGCTGCGGGGGGTCGTCCACGAGCGTCTCGGCGGGCTTCCCCCGGAGATCATGACCGTGCTCCGGGCGTGCGCCGTCCTCGGCCCGGACAGCTCACCGGGGGCGATGAAGGACCTCGCCGCCGAGGACGGCGTCTCCTCGGACGCCCTGCGGGACGCGATCCGGGGCGGGCTGCTGCGCAACGTCCCGGGCACCGAGTGCCGTCTGGAGTTCGTGCACCCCCTGCTGCGGGACACCGTCCGCCGAGAGCTTCCGTACTCGATGCGGGCCCGGCTGCACCGGTGCGCCGTCGGGTTCCTGGCGGCCCGGGCCGTCACCCCCGCCGACGCCAAGCGGTCGATCGCCCGGCACGCCCGCGCGGCCCTCCTGACGATGACGCCCGACGAGGTGATCCAGCCCCTGCTGGACGAGGCGGAGAAGGCCGGGCAACGCGGCCTGGACGACGTGGCGATGGCCTGGCTGGACCAGGCGGCCGCGCTGACCGGCGGCCGGGACGGCGAGCCGGGGTACGCCGAGGCCGAGCTGGCCGTGCAGCTCCGCCGCGCCGATGTCTCCTGGTACGTGAACGGCTCGGGCGCCGTGTCGACCGAGGCGATCCACGCGCGCATCGAGGCCCTGGGCCGCGCGCTGGGAAGGCCGCAGTGCGCCCGGCTGCTGCCCAAACGCTTCCTGGGCCTGGTGTACCGGGCCGAGTTCCGCAAGGCAGAGACGATGATCCCGACCCTGTTGGCGCTGGCGGCGCGGGAGAACGATCCGTCGCTCGAGGCCACGGTCCATCAGGGCCGCAGCATCATGCTGCACTCCCGCGGCCAGCTGGCCCAGGCGCTGGCCGCGTCCGAGGCGAGCATGGCGCTGGCGAGCCGCGCCCTGCCGCCCCGCCCCTGCCGCGGGCAGGGGGTGCAGGCCGAGACGCGTGCGGTGCGGGCGATGAGTCACTGGATGGCGGGCTCCCCGGCAAAGGCCTGGGGGGCGATGGACGACCTGCGCCATCTGGTGTCCCTCTCGCACCACTCGGCGATGCGTGACTTCGTCACCCTGCACACGACCGAGTCGGTGCTGAAGGTCCTCGACAACGATCCGCACGGCGCGTTGCGCAGTGCGCTGGTGGCGGCCGAGGCGGCCGCCCGCACCCGGCTGCCGGGGGTGCAGTGGCTGATCGACGCCTCACTCGCCTGGGCCAACGCGCACCTGGGCACGGCCAGTCCGCGGCTGCTGGCGGAGGCGGGCCGCTCGCTGGACCGCGCCGAGCGGGCCGGCACCAGGCTGCTGACGCTGGGGCTGAGCCTGCTGGCCGACGCGGAGCGGCTGGCCGGCCGGCGCCGTCAGGCGCACGCCTATCTCAGGCGCATGCGCAAGCTGGCGGCGCGGACGGGAGAGGTGGTGTACCTCAACGCCCTCCCCCTCCATCTGACGCCCTGGAGGGGCATCCCCCAGGTCGCCTGACGGAGAGGACCTGGGGGACGGGGACGGGGGACGGGGGCGGCGGGGACGGACCGCGAGTCGCCGTCAGGTCGAGTAGTCCGCGTTCAGGCGCACATACCCTTCCGTCAGGTCGCATCCGTACACCCGGAAGGCGCCGTCGGCGATGCCCAGACCGACCCGGATGAGCACCTCGTCGCCCTTGAGGTGGGCGGCCACCCGGGAGAGGCGGTCCTCGTCCGGCGGCGCCGGATACACCTCCACGTCCCCGAAGCCGATCGTGACGCGGCCCGGGTCGATGTCGGTGTCCTCCTCGCACTTGCCGACGGCCATGGCCACCCGCCCCCAGTTGGGGTCGGCGCCGTGCACGGCGGTCTTCACCAGGGGCGAGTTGACGACGACCTTGCCCACCCGTTTGGCCTGCTCGGCGTCGCGCGCCCCGGTGACCGCCACCTCGATCAGCTTGGTGGCGCCCTCGCCGTCCCGGGCGATGTCCTTGACCAGGTCCAGGGCGAGTTCGCCGAGGGTCCGCTCGAACTCCACCAGGTCCACCGGTCCGGCCAGACCGTTCGCGAGCACCGCCGCGGTGTCGCTGGTGGAGGTGTCGGTGTCGATGCTCAGCGCGTTGAAGGTGCGATCGACGACGCGGCGGAAGAGCGCGTCGAGGTCCGCGGCCGGAATCCCCGCGTCGGTGAAGAAGAACGTGAGCAGCGTCGCCATGTTCGGTTCCATCATGCCGACGCCCTTGGCGAGACCCACCACGGTCGCCGCCCCGCACCGGGCCGAACGGGTCTTCGGCCGGGTGTCGGTGGTCATGATGGCCCGCGCCGCGGCGGTGAAGTCCGCGCCCTCGAACGGCGCTTGCAGCGCGTCGAGATGCGCCCGGACGGAGGCCATCGGGTAGCGCTGTCCGATGAGACCCGTGGAGGCGATGAGCACCTCCTTCTCGGCGGCGCCGAGGACGCCGGCCACGGCCGCGCGGACGGCTCCCGCGTCGCGCAGGCCGTCCTCGCCCGTCGCCACGTTGGCGTTCCCGGACAGGGCGACGATCGCCCGGCCGGTGCCGGCCGCGGCCGTCTCCCGGCTGAGCACGACGCTCGGGCCGGCGAAGCGGGATCGGGTGAACACCGCGCTCAGGTTCGCCGGCACGTCCGAGGCGACCACCAGGAAGTCGTCGCGGTCGTCACGGATCCCACAGTTCCCGGTGTGTGTGCGAAACCCTTGCGGTAAAGACACGGTCATCCTCGTGCCGGTCCTCTCTGATCAGGTCTGAGCTGGGGAAACGATGCTACGCCGACGGGACCGACCGCGAGCGCGACCGGTCCCGTCGGGTCGGGGCTCAGCGGCCGACGAAGCCGACCACGTCACCCGGTTCGGCGGTGCCGTCCATCCGCTCCGGCACCCGGATGTACATGCGGTGCAGCCACCGGTCCTTGCCGTCCCACCGAGGAGTGAACGGCGTCCGTGCGTGGGTGGTCCGGTAGTTGTCGACGATGAGCAGGTCGCCGGGCCCCAGCAGCACCGGCTCGGTCACCTCGTCGAGCGCGTCCGACAGGGTGGCGAGGGCCTGCTTGGCGGGCAGGTCGACGGGGTCGAGGAGTTCACGGTCGTAGGCCAGCAGGGGGTCCTCGCGCGGGCCGTCCAGGACCGCGACCGAGTAGACCGGGTCCGCGTCGGGGGCCGGCCGGAAGGCCATGTCGACGTGGCAGCGCATCGGCTTGCGGTGGAGCGCCTCGCGCACACTGTCGTCGACGAGTGTCAGCGCCTTGCGCACGGAGCCGACCAGCGTGGCCGCCGTGCGCTCGTGGTCGGCCCGCGAGCAGGCGAGCATCACGAAGTGCGGCTGGTGGCGGTGGTACGCCATCTCGGTGTGGAACTCCAGCAGCGTCTCGGAGGTCTCGGACGAGAGGTAGTGGGCGTTCGGCGACGGATAGACGTCCTGCAGGACGGTCCCCTCGCGCAGTTCCCGGTATCCGGTGGGCAGACCGAGCTCACGGCCGACCAGGGCCAGCCAGGCCTCCATAGCGAGCAGCGGGCGCTGCACGGGAGCGGGGGTGCTGGTGGGCGTGGTGGGCAGCTCGCTCTCCTCGACGGGCAGCCCGGTCAGCAGCAGATAGCCCTCGGTGTTGCCCTCGCGCCGGAAGTCGCGCAGCGCCCGGCGCAGCTCCGGCGGGAGCTCCTGGGCCACTTCCGCCGCGGTGGCGAAGAACCCGGAGAGGTCGAGGCGCGGCACGCGGGGCAGTCGGGCGCGCAGGGCGCGCAGGTGGTCGGCGTCGTCGTCCAGGCGCATGACGGAGGGGACGGGCAGGGACATGGTGCTTCCTTCCGACTTCGGTTCCGCTTCGGTGCGCGGCGGCGCCGGCGTTCGGGTCCGGCCCGTGCCGCGGGCGTACTGGTAGAGCAGTTCGGCGCCGATCTCGGCGGCGAGGAGTGCGGTGATGCCGGAGTGGTCGTAGGTCGGCGAGACCTCGACGACGTCGAAGCCGACCGGGTTGAGGTCGCCGACGAGGGAGAGCAGTGACAGCACCTCCCGTGAAGACAGTCCGCCGGGGGCGGGGGTGCCGGTGCCGGGGGCGTGGGCGGGGTCGACGACGTCGATGTCGACCGACACGTACAGCGGCAGGCCGCCCACGACGTCGCGGATCTCGTCGGCGACGTCCGCGAGCGGCCGGTCCGCGCACTCCTGGGCGGTGATGACACGTACGCCGTGGCCGCGGGCGTAGTCCAGCGAGTCCGGCCTCGGGTTGTGGCCCCGGATGCCGAGCTGCACCATGTGTCCCGGCTCGACCAGGCCTTCCTCGATGGCCCAGCGGAACGGGGTGCCGTGGTGGTAGGTGCCGCCGTACACGGGCGGGTTGGTGTCGCTGTGCGCGTCCAGGTGCAGTACGGCGACCTTGCCGTGCTTGCGCCGTACCGCCCGCAGCGCCGCGAGCGACAGGGAGTGGTCGCCGCCGAGCATCAGGAAGGCGGCGTTGTCGGCCAGCAGGGAGGTGAGCGCCTCGGTGGCGGTCTCCATGGCGAGGTCCATGGAGAACGGACTGAGGTCGATGTCGCCGCCGTCCACGACGTCGATGAGCTCGAAGACGTTCGGGCCGCGGTCGATGCCCGTGCCGTGGATGAGGCACGACTCGTGCCGGATGGCCCTGGGGGCGAACCGTGCCCCCGGCCGATAGCTGGTGCCGCCGTCGTAGGGGGCGCCGACGACCACCACGTCCCGGCCGACGGGGGCGGGGTCGTGGCGCAGCCGCATGAACGTGGCCAGTTGCGCATAGCGGGGTGAGACGCCGGAGCGTACCTGGGCCCGTGGCCGCTGCGGGTCCTCGGGCAGGCCGAACTCGGTGCTGTCGCTCATGTCACCGTTCGCCTTTCCAGACGCAGTGCGGATTCGGTGGAGAGCAGGACCTCGTCGAAGGAGACGTCGCCGGGCCGTTCGCCGCCGAGCACGATCAGCTCGTGCATGCGGCGGGCCATCGCCGCCTTGGCCTCCTCGACCTTCTCCTCGGGCACGCCCCGCCCGAGGAGTTCCGCGGTCCAGGCGCTGGTGGTGCCGGATCCCTCGTGGATACCGAGCTTGGGCCGGGCCAGCGTCGCGTCCGGGAGCATGCCCGTGAGCGACTCCCGCAGGACCCACTTGTCCCTGCCGTAGCGGCGTTTGAGCCCGGCGTCGAGCGTGACGAGGCAGTCGAGCACGTCCCGGTCCCAGTAGGGGTGGGTCGACCAGATCCCCGCCACCCCGGACACCACGGGGGACATCTCGTTCAGCCCGTCGAAGGTGGCCATGTCATGGGCGATGACGGCGTCGAGGAAGTCCAGCCGTTCGGTGCGCCGGTGCATGCCGCCGAGCGGGATGTCGGCCCCGTAGCCCGTGAGGATCCGGCGGGGGCCGGGGGGCAGCCGCCGGTACAGGGCGACCAGCGGAAGGAGGTACTCCAGGATGGTGTGGTCGGTGATCTCGGCCGCCCAGACCGCCCAGGGCAGTTCGCGCACCAGGTCCGCGCTGTCGACGGAGATCTCCTGGTGGTCGGTGCCGAGGTGGCCGGCCACGGCCGCGGCCGCCTCGAACTCGTCGGAGACGTCCGTGCCCATGGAGACGGTGTGCACGAGTGCGCTGTGCGCCACCGCGTGGGCGGCCACCCCGCTGGAGTCGATGCCTCCCGACAGCACCACGGTCGGCTCGCTTTCGTCGCGCAGCCGGGTGCGGACGGCCTCGCCGAGCAGGTCGCGGACTTTCGCCACGGCGGTGTCCGGTTCGGGGGCCGTCCGGGACAGCGGCGGCGCCCAGGTCCGTACCACGGAGGAGGTACGGACCTCGCCCTGGACGGTCTGAAGGATCAGGGCGGTGCCGGCGGGCACCCGGTGCACGCCCGCGCCGCGCGGGATCAGCTGGGCCCCGGGCACGTCCACGGCGAGGCTCTTGCCGCGGGCGAGGGTCTTGGCCTCGCTGGAGACGTCGACTCCGTATTCGTCCGCCCGTACCCACAGCGGGAAGGAGCCGGCGTGGTCGGTGGCGAGGACGATCCGGCCGCCGCTGTCGAGGATCACCGCGGCGAAGCGGCCGTTGAGGATCCGGAAGGCGCTGATGCCCCAGTGCAGCCAGGCCGCCAGGACGAGTTCGGCGTCGCTGCCGTGGGTCAGGAAGGCGTTGCCGACGGCCCCGGCGATCGCCTCCCGGTTGTAGATCTCACCTCCCAGCAGCAAATGGGTGGCGCCGTCCCTGGCGAGGGCGGCCGGCGTTCCGAGGCAGACGGCCGTGCCGCGCAGCGTGCGCCCCGCGTACGCCGCCTCGACGGGTATGTGGTGTCCCTGGGTCGCGAACTGCGGTGCCGTGGGCGTCGCGGGGCCGGACGCCCATGCGACGCGGACACTGAAGCCCGAGACGAGATTCGGTCCCAGCATGGCGGTCAGATGTCGAGGGCGTCGAAGCCGCCGGACTGGAAGTCGTAGGCCACCGGCACCTCGATCAGGAACGGCCGGCCCAGCTCGGCGCCCTTGCGCAGCGCCTCCAGCAGCGAGGCGCGGTCGGTGGCGCGCACCGCGTCGCAGCCGTTGGCCTCGGCGAGCTGTACGAAGTCGACGCTCTGGAAGCGCACGGCCGGGGCGTGCGAGCGGCTGTGGCCCTTGTTCTGGTACAGCTCGATGAGGCCGTTGCGGTCGTTGTTGACCACGACCATGACCAGCGGCAGGTTGAGGCGTACCGCGGTTTCCAGGTCGGCGCTGTTGGAGTGGAAGCCGCCGTCGCCCGCGATGAGGAAGACGGGCTGGTCGGGGCGGGCGATCTGGGCGGCCATCGCGGCGGGCAGACCGTAGCCGAAGCTGCTGCAGCCGGCGGAGGTGAGGAAGCCGTAGGGCTGGTCGGCCTTGGCGAACAGGACGCCGTAGTGGCGGAAGAAGCCGATGTCGCTGACGAACGTCCCGTTGTCGAGGACGGCGTTCATGCAGTCGATGACCTGGTGCACCCGCATGCCGTCCTCGTAGTGCTCCGCGTCGGCGAGGAACTCGGCGATCCTGGCGCGCAGCGGCTCGATGTCGTGCGGGGTCTTGGCGCCGGCGCCGGCGGTGGCCTTGTCGAGGGCCTCGATGAGGAACCCGGGGTCGACGACCACGTCGAGGTCGGGGCGGAAGACGCCCGGGATGGGGTTGACGGAGGGGGAGACGCGCACGACGGTCTTGTCCTTGCCGCGCGTCCACATGGAGGGGCGCAGGTCCTCGGCGTAGTCGTAGCCGAGGGCGATGACGAGGTCGGCGGGGCCGAAGATGTGGTCCAGGGCGGGGAAGTCCAGGATGCCGTCCATGTAGCCGCTGACGGCGCCGTAGTTGAGGGGGTGCTCGTGCGGCAGCACGCCCTTGGCGGTGTAGGTGGTGACGACGGGGATGCGCAGCCGCTCGGCGAACGCGCGCAGGGCGTCGACCGCGCCGGCCCGGATCAGGGCGCTGCCGACGATCAGCACCGGGTGCTCGGCCTCGGCGAGCAGCCGGGCGATCCGCGGGACGCTGTCCTGCCACGAGGGGTCGATCAGCACCTTCTTGCCGGCGTCGATGCGGGGCGAGTCGCCCAGGTCGCCGTCGACGTCCGCGCCGAGCAGGTCCACGGGCAGGCTGATGAAGCTCGGCCCGACGGGCTCCGTGGTGCTGTTGAGGACGGCGGAGTCGACCAGCGAGACGATGTCCGTGCCGCGCTCGAGCTGGGCGCTGAACTTCGTCATCGGGGCCATGACGGCGACGCTGTCGACGCACTGGTGGGTGACGTTGGGGAAGCAGTCGTACGACTCGGACTGGGCGGCCAGCGCGATGACCGAACTGCGGTCCAGCGCCGAGGTGGCGACGCCCGTGGACAGGTTGGTCATGCCGGGGCCGAGTGTCGCGAAGCAGGCCTGGGGGCGGTTGGTGAGGCGGGCGAGCACGTCGGCCATCACCCCGGCGGTGAACTCGTGCCGGGTGAGGACGAAGTCCAGGCCGTCCACCTCGTCGAAGAGGATGGCCTCGGCCTCGCGTCCGACGACGCCGAAGACGTGGTCGACGCCGTAGTCGTGCAGCCGCTTCAGCATGACCTCGGCGGTGGTCTTCGTCGCCTTCACTGCCGTCTGCGACTTCGTTGTCTTCGCCACGGTGAGCCTCGATTCCATGGGGGGAAGGGGTCGCCGACCACTGTCGACGAGGGCTCTTGCGGGCCGGTTGATCTCCGGCTTGCCACCGGTGGGCAGGACTGCGGAGGGTCCGCGGTCGGTGGACCGTCCAGCGCGACGCCACCGCGGGCCGCTGTCATCTCCGCTCAGGGGAACCCCCCGCGGGCATCGACCTACCAGGAGGCCGCCCATGTGTGCCACGTCCGTTCTGCCGTCGCGTGAGCTGCGCGACCTTCGAGTGAGCTGCCAGGGGTTCGGCTGCCTGCCCACCACGGCCTTCTACGGGCGGCCGGATCGGGCGGCGGCCGTCCGGACGCTGCGGGCGGCGCTCGACGCGGGGGTGACGCTGTTCGACACGGCCGACGTCCAGGGCGTCGGCGCGGGCGAGGAGTTGCTGGGCGCGGTGCTGGCGGACCGGCGTGACGAGGTGGTGATCGCGACGAAGTTCGGCATGCTGCGGTCGCCCGACGGGGCGTTCCTGGGGCTGTGCGGCCGGCCCGAGTACGTCCGCAGGGCCTGCGAGGACTCCTTGCGGCGGCTGCGCACGGACCGCATCGACCTGTACTACCAGCACTGGATCGATCCGTCGGTGCCGGTCGAGGAGACGGCCGGGGCGGTCGCCGAGTTGGTGCGGGAGGGCAAGGTCCGCCACTTCGGTCTGTCGGAGCCCTCGGCCGGCACGGTGCGGCGCGCCGACGCCGTGTGCCCGGTCAGCGCCGTGCAGAGCGAGTGGAGCCTGTGGTCGCGGGGCATCGAGGACGAGGTGGTGCCGGCCTGCCGGGAGCTGGGGATCGGGCTGGTCGCCTACGCCCCCCTCGGCCGCGGTTTCCTCACCGGGACGATCCGTTCCACGGACGACCTGGCAGCCGACGACTTCCGGCGCGCCCAGCCGCGCTTCGCCGCCGCGAACCTCGGGCGCAATCTGGCGCTGGTGCGGCGGCTGGGCGCCGTCGCCGAGGGGTTGGGGGTGAGCGTCGCGCAACTCGCCCTGGCCTGGGTGCAGCACCGCGGCCCCGACGTCGTCCCCGTCCCCGGCACCTGCGATCCGGCGCATCTCGCGGACAACATCGCCGCGGCCGCCCTGCCGCTGGGTCCGGCCGAACTGGCCGCCGTGGACGCGGTGGTCGCCGGCACGCCGGTCCACGGCGAGCGCTACCGGCCAAAGATGCTGGCCATGACCGGCAACTGAGCACGTCACCGGGCGTGTCGCGGGCACATGACCGCGCGCCGTGGCACCGGCGGCCCGGGAGGGCGGCGCCGGCTCCACGGCGCGCGGTCATGTGGTCGTGCGGTGGGTCAGTGGACGACCCCGTCCGTCCCGAGGCGTTCCAGGACCGAGCGCATGCCGTCGACGAGTTCGTCGGCGGTGGCCCGGTCGATGACCAGCGGCGGGGCGACGATCAGCGCGTGCGGATTGTTGCGGACGACGATCCCGGCGTCCTCGCGCAGCCGGTCGGCCACCCGCAGCGTGCCGCCGGGCAGATCCTCCCGGGTCTGCTTGTCGGACACCAGCTGCACCGCGAGCATCAGGCCGATCTGCCGTACGTCGCCCACGGCCGGCAGGTCCAGGAGGGTGCGCAGCCCGGCCGCGAGGTGGCCGCCGACCGCGGTGGCGTTGTCGAGCAGGGACTCCCGTTCGATGATGTCGAGGTTGGCGAGGGCCACCGCGCACGCCGTGGGGTGCCCGGTGTAGGTGTAGCCGATGGGGAAGCCGCCGCCCTGTCCGATGACCTCGGCGACCTCCTCGCGCACCAGCACGGCGCCGTGCGGGACGTAGCCGGACGTGATTCCCTTGGCGGTCACCAGCACGTCCGGCACGACGCCGAAGTGCTCCGCCCCGAACCAGCGACCGGTCCGTCCGAAGGCCGTCACCACCTCGTCGAAGATCAGCAGGATGCCGTGCCGGCGCAGTACCTCCGCCACGCGCGGCCAGTAGTCGGGCGGCGGGACGACGGCTCCGTAGCCGCCCATGACGGGCTCGCCGATCATCGCCGCGATCCGGTGGGCGCCGATCCGCTCGATCGCCGCCTCCAGCTCACGGACGCAGAAGTCGGTCGGGTCCGCACCGTCGTACAGCGACCGCTGGTAGGGGTGGGGCGGGGTCAGGAAGTGCACGTCGGGGACGACCGGGCCGAAGCCCTCGCGGTAGAGGGGTGATCCGGACAGGCTGCCGCTGCCGTAGCCGATGCCGTGGTAGGCGCTGTGCCGGGACAGGATCCAGGTGCGCTCGGACGCGCCCCTACGGTGGTGGTAGTACCGCGCCATGCGCAGGGCGATCTCGTTGCCCTCGGCGCCGCCGCTGGTGAAGAAGACCCGGTCCAGGCCGGCCGGCGCCAGATCGGTCAGCCGTACCGCCAGCTCGATCGCCTTGTCGTTGGTGATCGTCCCCCAGGTGTGGAAGCAGTCCAGCGCGCTCATCTGGGCCGCGGCCGCCTCGGCGATCTCCCGCCGCCCGTGCCCGACCTGCATCAGCCCGAGCACCGCCGACGCGTCCAGGTACTCCCGTCCGTCCGCGTCGCGCACCCGGCAGCCGGCGCCGCCGACGAGGACCGTCCTGTCGTCGCGCCCTTCGGGCAGCAGCGGATGCAGGATCCGCTCCCGGTCCTGGCGGACGAGTTCTGCCGTGGTGCGCCCGCGGTGGGGGGCGTCAATGGATGCGGTCATGGAAAAACACACCTCCGGACTCGCGAATACGGGTCACGGGCGGAATGGAGTGCGGTGAACGCCAGGAGTCCGCCCGGGCCAGTGTGGGGGCCTCGGATTGCCCGCAGTTGGACGAGCCGCTTTCGGTGGTCGGGTGCCGCGCACATGCCGTGAATCAAGCCCCTCGCAAAGTCGGCGTGCGACGGTCTGTTCCGCCCAGCGGCATCGCGGGTCGAGGAGGTAACGCTGTGAAATCCCTGCTTTTCTACCTGCCCAGCGTCGGCAGCCACAGCCAGATCACGGCAGGCATGTCGGGCACGAACCCGGCGAACTACCAGAACATGCTCTGGCAGCTCACTCATCAGGCGCGGGCCGCCGACGAGATGGGTTACTGGGGTGTCTCCTTCACCGAACACCACTTCCACATCGAGGGCTTCGAGGTCTCCAACAATCCGGTCATGCTCGGTCTGTACGTGGCCATGCAGACCAGGAACATCCGCGTCGGGCAGATGGCGAACGTGCTGCCCTTCCACAATCCGATCCGGCTCGCCGAGGATCTGGCGATGCTGGACCACATGACCCGAGGCCGCACGTTCGTCGGAATCGCGCGCGGCTTCCAGAAACGCTGGGCCGAGATCATGGGCCAGGTCTACGGGGTGGGCGGCACCCTGTCGGACAGCACCGAGAACGACCGGCGAAACCGCCGGCTCTTCGAGGAGCACTGGGACATCCTCAAGAAAGCCTGGACCAACGAGACGTTCACGCACGAGGGCGAACAGTGGACCATTCCGCCGAAGGACCTGGAGTTTCCGTACGACGCCGTACGACGCTTCGGCCGCGGTCAGGACGAGACGGGGCGGATCACCGAGGTGGGCATCGCCCCCAAGCCGTTTCAGAAACCGTATCCGCCGGTGTTCCAGCCGTTCAGCTTCAGTGAGGACACCTTCCGGTTCTGCGCCCGGGAGGGCATCGTCCCGATCGTCATGCACACCAACGACGACGTGGTGGACCGGCTGCTCGACCTCTACGCCGAGGAGGCCGAGGCGGCGGGCCGCGGGACGCTGACGAAGGGGCAGAGCGTCGGCGTGATGCGCGATGTGCTGGTGTCCCGGGACGCCGACCAGGCGCACTACTGGGCGCGCCGCGGAGGCGGTTTCATCTTCGAGAACTGGTTCGGCCCCATGGGGTTCACCGAGGCGCTGCGGCGCACCGGGGAGACCGGTCCGATCGGCGCCGACTACGACACCCTCTTCGAGCGGGGCCTGGAGTGGGTGGGCACGCCGGACGACATCAACCGGCGCATCGAGAAGCTCGTGGCCCGGCACAGCCCCGAATACCTGCTCCAGTGCCAGTACTCCGGGCTCATTCCGCACGAGATGCAGATGCGCAGCCTGGAGCTGTGGGCGACCGAGATCGCCCCCAACTGGCTCTGAACCCGCCCCCTGCGACAGAAGGAGCACAGCCATGCCCGGCATCCCGGCCACCTCGGCCGACGAACAGCGCAAGGCACTGGTCACCGCCTATCTGAAGGCCTTCGACAACGGCGGAACCGGCAGCGACGGAAAGGGAGTTCTCGACTACTTCGCCGAGGACGCCCAGTTCTTCTTCCCCAAGTGGGGGCTGGCGAAGGGCAAGTCACAGATCGCCGCGCTCTTCGGCGACCTCGGCGCGACGGTGAAGTCGGCCACCCATCACTTCTGGTCGTTCAACTGGATCCAGACCGGTGGGGACGTCCTCGCCGTGGAGGGCACCACCCACGGCGAGCATCGCGACGGGCCCTGGCGGGTCGGGCTGCCCGAGTGGGGCGCCGGCCGGTGGTGCGGGGTCTTCGAGGTCCGTGACGCCCTCATCCACCGGGCCTTCATCTATCTCGATCCGGACTACGCCGGACAGGACACCGCCCGCTACCCGTGGCTGGACGCCTCCGGCCGCTGACCGCACCGTCCCTTTCACCGCGCGAAGGAGAACCCATGGACGTCCTCGCAACGCTCCGGCAGCAGCCCAGCCTCAATCTCTTCCCGATCGAGAACCGTCTGTCGCCGCGTGCCCTGGAGGCACTGGCCACCGACGCCAACAACCGCTACCCGTACTCCGAGACTCCCGTGGCCGTGTACGGGGACGTGACCGGTCTCAACGACGTGTACGAGTACTGCGTCGAGCTGACGAAGCGCTTCTACGGCGCCCGGCACGGCTTCGTGAACTTCCTCTCCGGACTGCACACCATGCACACCGTCATCACCGCCGTCGCCCGGCCCGGGGACCGGGTCATGCTGCTGGCTCCCGAGGACGGCGGCCACTACGCCACGGACACCATCTGCGCGGGGTACGGCTACGAGCGCGAGTTCCTGCCGTTCGACCGGGCGGCGATGGAGATCGACTACGCCAAGCTCGCCGTGCGGGTGGCCGAGAGGCCGGTGGACCTGATCTACCTCGACGCCTCCAGCACGCTGAGGTTCCCGGACGCCCGGGCGCTGCGCGCGGCGGCCCCCGACGCGCTGATCTGCCTCGACGCCTCGCACCTGCTCGGGCTGCTGCCCGTGGCCCCGCAGACGCTGGTGCTGGACGGCGGCTTCGACAGCATCTCCGGCAGCACCCACAAGACGCTCCCCGGGCCGCAGAAAGGGCTGCTGGTCACCAACAGCGACACCATGGCGGACAAGGTCGCCGCCCGGATCCCGTACACGGCGTCGAGCTCGCACTCGGCCAACGTCGGAGCACTGGCCGTCACCCTGGAGGAACTCCTCCCGCACCGGGCGGCGTACGCGCAGCAGGTGATCGCGAACGCGCGTGCCCTGGGCCGTGAGCTCGCCGGCCGCGGCTTCGACGTCGCCGGCGCCTCCTTCGGCCACACGGACACCCACCAGGTCTGGGTCCACTTCCCCGAGGGGAACACTCCCCATGAGTGGGGGCGTACCCTGACCGCCGCCGCCATCCGCACCACCACGGTCGTGCTCCCCAGCAACGCGCAGCCGGGGCTGCGGCTCGGCACCCAGGAACTGACCCGCTGGGGCATGCGGGAACAGGACATGAGCGCGGTCGCGGAGCTTCTGGCGCGGCTGCTCCTGCGGGGCGAGAGCATCGAGTCCGTGACGGGCGACGTCGCCGAACTCGCGCTCTCCTTCCCGGGAGTGGCCTTCGCCGGCGCCCTAGAACCCGTGACCGCTCCCTGAGGTGCGCGTCCCGTGCAGCGCGCCGTCGGCGCTCGCCCGCTGGGCTCCGCGGGCACCGCGCTGTTCCGCTCGGTTCTCGGGCACTACCCGACGGGGGTGGTGCTCGTCACCGCCCCGCAGGGCGATGCCGGGGGCCCTCCGCCCGCGATGATCGTCGGCACGTTCACGTCGGTCTCGCTGGACCCGCCGCTCGTCGGCTTCCTGCCCTCCCTCACCTCCAGCAGTTGGCCGCTCATCCGGACCGCGGGCCGCTTCTGCGTCAGTGTGCTGGCGGCGGACCAGCGGCATGTCTGCCGGGCGTTCGTCGCCAGGGACCCGGCCCGTTGGGACCTGCCCCACCGGCTGGCGCCGTCCGGCTCACCGGTCGTCACGGGGGCGCTCGCCTGGATCGACTGCGAGCTGGCCGGGGAGAGCCCGGCCGGTGACCACTGGTTCGTCACCGGGCTGGTGCGCCACCTGGCGGTGCAGCGGCGGGGCGCTCCCCTGCTCTTCCTGCGGGGGGACTTCGCCGCCGGCGGCTCGCTGCCGGGCTGATCAGGGGGGGGGGGGGGGGGGGGGGGGGGGGGGGGGGGGGGGGGGGGGCGGGGGGGGGGCGGGGCGGGGGGGGGGCGGCGGGGGGGGGGGCGCCGGCCGCGCCCCCCCCCCCCCCCCCCCCCCCCCCCCCCCCCCCCCCCCCCCCCCCCCCCCCCCCCGCCCTGATCAGGAGACGGGTACGGCCGCCGCGAGCGCCCCGAGGTCGGCGTTGCCGCCGGAGATCACCAGCACCACCGTGCCGCCCGCGGGGACGGTGACCGCCCCCGCCCGCAGGGCCGCCAGCCCCACCGCGGCCGACGGCTCCACCAGCAGCCTCGTCTCGCGCACCAGGGAGCCCCACGCGGCCCGGATGTCGTCCTCGCCCACCTGGACCAGGTGGTGCACCTGCCGCCGGACGTGCGCGTAGGTGTGCACGCCCGCGAAGGGCGCGTTGAGACCGTCCGCGAGGGAGGCGGGCGGGGTCTCCAGCGCTGCCGGCGCCCCGGTCCGCACGGCGTGCGCGAGGGTGGCGGCGAGGGCCGGCTCCACACCGACGACGTGCGTGGCCGGCGACAGCGCGGCGACGGTCGCGCCGAGCCCGCTGACGAGGCCGCCGCCGCCGATCGGCACCACCAGGGTGTCGACCCAGTCGGCGTCCTGGAGGATCTCCAGTCCGACCGTGCCCTGTCCGGCGATCACGTCGAGATCGTCGAACGGGTGGAGCAGCGGCAGTTCACCGCGCTCGGCGAACTCGCGGGCGGCGCCCACGAAGTCCTCCGTGAGCACGGGGCGGCCCCCGTGGCGCCGTATCGCCTCCACCTTGGCCGGCACCGCCCGCGGTGGCATGAACACGGTGACGGCGGCGCCGAGCCGTCGCCCCGCGAAGGCGAGGGCGGCACCGTGGTTGCCCGCGGAGAAGGTCACGACCCCGTCGAGGGCGAGCCCGCGCTCCCGCCGGGCGAGCAAGGCGTTCAGGGCGCCCCTGGCCTTGAAACTCCCGGTGTGCTGAAGGTTCTCCGCCTTGAGGAGCACGCGGCAGCCCAGTTCGCGGGAGAGTGCCTCGCACGGCAGCAGCGGGGTGCGCAGCACCTGCCCGGACAGTCGGCGCGCCGCCGCCCGGACGTCGTCCTCACTCGTCAGAGCCACAACGGCCGCGGCTTCTCGGACCTCCCCCGCGGGGGAGGTCACTCCTGATTCCATCGCCTGGCACCTCGTTTCGGCGTCGCTGGCCCGGCCCGCCGACGCTGCGCCCGCGGTCCGGCTGACGGCCGCCGACTGTGCCAGGCGCCCCTTGCGTCGCGCTGGACCGCGGCGGGGGCCGGTCCGGTGCGCGGACGACAACGGAAGACCAGGTGATCACAAGGCACCGCTGCCACCGTCGTGGGGAGCCCAGTCAGGAGCCCAGTCCTCTCGAAGGAGAACCATGGAATCCACCGTGTACACGACGAAGTCCGCTCCGACGCCGGTCGGGCCCTACTCCCAGGCCATCCGCAGGGGCAACATTCTCTCCGTCTCGGGCCAGGTCGGGCTCGACCCGGAGACGGGCAAACTGGTCGAGGGCGGGGTCGCCGAGCAGACCCGCCAGACGCTCGCCAACCTGGAGTCCATCCTCAAGAACGCGGGCGCGTCCTTCGCCGACGTGGTCACGGCGCGTATCTACATTACGGAGGCGGCCGACTTCGCCCCGATGAACGAGGTGTACGCGAAGTTCCTCGGCGAGCCCTTCCCGTGCCGCACCACCGTCTTCGTGGGGCTGCCGCCGGGAATGCTGGTGGAGATCGACGTGCTTGCCGTCGTGGCCTGACATCTGGTCGTGGTCACGCAGGCCTGGTTGCGCCCGGCCGACAGGATCGAACGCAACCAGGCCCGCTGCTCGTTTCCGGACAGACTTCAGAAGTGCGGCCGAAATCCATCGGCACAAAAACACGCCAACGATCGCTGTTGAAACTTATAGCAACGATACAAAAATTCTTCGACTGGTAAAAAGTGGACGGCGTCGGAGAAGGCCCCCTTGACACTTCAACCGCCCGAGTGCGACAACATCAGGGCAGGTAGTCAGGGTGATCAGATCGCACGGGAGGCGTCATGAGGCCGATGGTCATCTCCGCGGACATGCCGGACCTGGACAGAGAACCGGAACTCGACATCAACCCGTTCGGCCGCCTCTCGGTAATGGTTGATTCACGCGAGGTCAACCTGGGAAGTCCCCATCAACGAGCCCTTCTCGCCCTGCTCGCCATCTCCGCGAACCAGGCGGTGAGAATGGACACGATCATAGAGTCGATCTGGGGGCAGCACGCACCGCTACGCGTGAAGGCCAGCATTCAGGCGCATGTTTCCAGATTGCGCAAATCGCTGGCCTGGAATACTTCCAACAATTCCGGTCGGACACCCCGCGTCGAATACTGCTCAACCGGTTATTCACTGAGGATCGACGTCGACCAGATCAACACCCAGCGCTTCGAGAAGCTCGTCGAAAAGGGCCGGAGACTGCCCGACGAAGGCCTGCTCGAAGAAGCCGCGGAGAACTTCCGGCAGGCCCTGGAGCTGTGGCGCGGCGTACCGTACGGAGACCTGCTCCACTACGAATTCGCGACGCAGGAGGCCGCCCGGCTGGAGGAGTTGCGGCTGGCGGCGGTGGCGGGAATGGCGAACTGCCGCCTCAAACTGGGCGACTACCGCTCCGTCACCGAATCCCTGGGGGACGATGTACGCCGCTACCCGCTGCGGGAAGACCTGGCGAGCTACTACATGGTCGCCCTGGACCATTCGGGCCGACGGGCCGACGCCCTGCACATCTACGAGCGCACGCGGTCCAATCTGGCCGAGGAACTGGGCGTGGACGTGAGCAAAGGGCTACGCAGCGTCTATCACGCCATCCTGGGCTGACGGTGATGTGAGTCACATCCTGCATCGCCCGCAACTTTGGTTGAAAGTTTTGGCATCTAGTCTGACAAATCCTTCCGCCCCTCAGCAGGCAACCGGAGCGTTCCTCCATGACCGACAGGTCCACTGCCGTGCCCGCATTGTCGTCCTCCGCCACCGCCGCGTACGCCCGCGTCTACGAGGAACAGCAGCCGCGTCTCGTCGCGTACGCCCGCTCGCTCACCAGGAACGCGTGGACCGCCGAGGACCTCGTCGCCGAGGCGCACTTCCGCGTGTGGCGGCGGCTGTCCGCGGGGCACGAGATCGACAACGTGCCGGCGTACCTCAGGACGACGGTGCGGCACCTCGCGATGGCTTCGGGGAGCGCGACGCACGAGACGCCGCGGGATCCGCGGACCGAGGAGCGGGCCGAGCCGGGCAGGCACGGCGAGGACCCGGCCGAGCGGGTGGCCGGCGTCGATCTGGTGGTGCGGGTGCTCGGCCAGTTGCCCGAACGCTGGGTGAAGGCACTGTGGCTGGCGGAGGCCGAGGGCCAGCCGCTGGCTGCGATCGGGCCGCAGCTCGGCACCAAGGAGGGGGCCACGGCCGTCCTGCTGCACCGGGCTCGGGAAGGCATGCGGCAGGCGTTCCTGCGGGCCCAGACCGGAGCCCCCGAGGACCCCGCGTGCCAGGTCCACTGGGCCCGGATGCCCGCATACGTTCGCGGCGCCGCGACCGCACGCCAGCAGGAGCGACTGCTCGGCCACGTGGACGCGTGCGACGACTGCCGTGGGCTGCTCGCCTCGCTGATGCAGGCCAACGACCGGCTGCCCGCGCTGGTCGGCCCGGCCCTGCTGGTCCTCGCGCTGGGCGGCACGGGCAAGTTCCTCCTGGCGTTCGCGGCCGGGTCCGCCGGTGCGGCGGGCGGGCTCGGGTCCGGGGTGCTGCACGGGGTGCGTCATGCCACGGTCGGCGGCGCGAAGGCGCCCCTGGCGGCGACGGCCGGCGCGCTCGTGGCGGGTGCCGCCGCGGTCTGTCTCGTCCTCGGCTGGTCCGACTCCGCTCCGGCGCCGGTACGGCGCACCCCGGTGGCCGAGGCGCCCACGGTCCAGGCCCCGGCGGACGGGGCGCCGGTGGCCGAGGCGGCCGAAGCGCCGCCTTCGCAGGACGCCGTCCGGGCCGAAGCCCCCGAGGACGTCGGCCCCCTCGCGCAGGCGGCCGACATCCGGGAAGCACCCCCCGCACGCACAGCCGACACGCTCACGCCCACCGCGCCCACGGCCACCGCCGGAACGCACGTGCCGCCGCCCCCCGCCGACAGCCCCACGCCGGCCCCCGGTGCCGCGACGACGACCGAGGAACCCGCTCCCCCGGTCGACGCGCCCCCGACCGACCAGGGCACGCCAAGAGCCCCGGAGCCCCCGACGCCCGCGCCCGGGACACCGGACCCGGAACCCGACCCCCCGCAGCACGGCGGGGACGATGCCCCGGACCCCGGAGAAACCGGCCCCCCCGACTGCTGGGGCGACGCCCCGCACACCGGCCACCGAAGCCATTCACACCGGAGCCCCGGAACCGACCTGGCGGCGAAGGCCCCCGGTCGCAAGGGGCACTGACCCTCGAACCGCCGGAGGCAGCCCGAGGCGTCCCCCCTGGAGTCGCCAAGACCTCACCGCTGTACACCGCCAGCCCAAGCCCGGCGCCAGCCCAAGCCCGGCGCCAGCCGATGCGCGGCGCCAGCCGATGCGCGGCGCCAGCCGATGCGCGGCGCCAGCCGATGCGCGGCGCCAGCCGATGCGCGGCGCCAGCCGATGCGCGGCGCCAGC
>NZ_JBITJV010000006.1:246134-358762 GCF_044460385.1 Streptomyces sp. NPDC050121
GCCGATGCGCGGCGTCTTGTGATGGCAGAGGCCTTCGGCCCGCGGCACGTGTCACGTGTCACGTGTCACGTGTCACGTGTCACGGGCCGGTGCTTTCCCACGGCTGCTGCGTCTTGTCCTGTCGGGCCCTGCAGTCGCCGTCGGCGTAGACGACGACCGTGTGGGTCTTCCGCCCCACGGGGCGGGCGTCGGAGTCGGTGACGGCGACGAGTGTCAGTCCGGCGACGGCGAGGCTCGTCGCGACGGCGGCGGTCAGCAGGATCCTGGCCGGGCCGGCGGGGCGCGAACGCTGATGCGGGTTCGGCAGCGGGTTGAACAGCACGGGGGTTGCTCCTGTGGTGTGTCCGGGGCGGGCGCGGGTCCGTCAACGGTGTCCGACGACGGCGACGACGAACTGTTCGGTGGCGGAGGCGTACAGGTCGGGGCGCAGGACCGCCAGGACGCCGACGGCCACGGCGATGGCCAGCCACCAGTACTCCTGGCCGCCGCCCGGCGATGCGCTCATCGCACCCACTCGGCCGGCTTGGTCGCCTTGCCGAGCGGCCGACGCGGTGGCCGACGCGGTGGCCCTCGCGGCGGCCGGCTCGGCGGCCTGCTCGGCGGCCTGCTCGGTGATCGGCGTGGTGAGCACCGTGTCGTCTGCGTTCTGGGTCATGTCTCCAGGCTGGAGAGCCGCCCGGACCCGGAGTATCCGGCACCTGTCCGGTCCCACCCCGCCACCCGGCGGGGCCGCGGCCCCGCTGCTCCCCCGTCCGGCTGGAACCCTCCCCCCGGGTGGCGGGAGCGTCCCGCCCGGCCGACCCACCGGGCGTGGTCCGCTCTACGGTCGAAAGCAGCGACAATCGACAGCGACGTGCGGCCCTGGACCCCGCGCAACGACAGCAAGGCGGAACTCACGTGATCCGGGTGATGGTGGTCGACGACGAGGCCCTGGTGCGGTCCGGCTTCAAGCTCATCCTGAGCGCGGCCGGCGACATCGAGGTCGTCGCGACCACGGCGGGCGCCGAGGCCGTCGACGCCGTACGGCGGGAGCGCCCCGACGTCGTGCTCCTCGACATCCGGATGCCGGACGTCGACGGGCTGACCGTACTGCGGGAGCTGCGCGCCCTGCCCGAGCCGCCGGTGGTGGCGATGCTGACGACGTTCGACGCCGACGAGTACATCCTGACCGCGCTGCGCTCCGGCGCGGCCGGCTTCCTGCTGAAGGACACCGAGCCCGACCAACTCGCCCAGCTGGTACGGACGTTGGTGGCGGGCGGGGTGGTGATGTCACCGAAGGCGTCCCGTGCAGTGTGGCAGAGCCACCCGGGAGCGACGGCCGACGACGACGTCGAGGCCGCCCGGGTCGGACGGCTCACCGAGCGCGAACGCGAGGTCCTCGTGCTGATCGCGGAGGGACTGTCCAACGCCGAGATCGGCGGCCGCCTCCACCTCAGCGCGGGCACGGTGAAGGACCATGTCAGCGCGATCCTCACCAAGCTGCGCGTCGCCGGCCGGGTGCAGGCGGCGCTGCTCGCCCAGCGGGCCGGGCTGCTCGACGACGGCCGGCGGCGCCCGGAGTCCAGCCGATGAGCTCGCCGCAGACCTGGTGGACCCGGGTTCCCGCCCCGGTCGTCGACGCGGTGGTCGTCGCGGTCGCGCTCGCGGACCTCCTGATCAGCCTGGAGGAAGAGTCGGCGTTCGCCCTGGGGGTGGCCGCCGCGGGCTGTGCCGCACTGGCGTTCCGCCGGCGTTTCCCGCTTCCGGTGTTCCTGCTCATGCTTCCTGGCGCACTGATGCTGGACATCGTGTTCGCCCCGTTCGCGGCCCTGTTCACGCTGGCCGAGCGCTCCCGCGACCGTCGTCTGCTCACCGTCTGCGCGGTGCTGTTCGCGCTCGCCTCCGCGGCTCCCCGGCCGCTGGACGACCTCGCCTCCCGTGATCGCACCTGGACGGTCGTCTACTTCTTCTACATGCTGGCCACGGCCGCGGCCCCGGTCTTCCTGGGGCAACTCGTGCAGGCTCGCCGGGACCTGGCCCGTCGCCTCGAGGAGATCGAAGAGGCCCGCGAGCACGAGCGGCTGCTGCACTCGCAGGCCGTGCTGGCCCGCGAACGCGCCCAGCTCGCCCGGGAGATGCACGACGTGGTCTCGCACCAGGTCAGTCTGATCGCGGTGCAGGCGGGCGCCCTCCAGGTCTCCGCCACCGACCCGGGCGCCAGGGAGGGCGCCCGGACCATCCGCACCCTCAGCGTCGACACCCTCGACGAACTGCGGCACATGGTCACCCTGTTGCGGGCCTCGGGCGGGCGGGCCACCGAGCTCACCCCGCAGCCCACCCTCGCCGACCTCCACCAGCTCGTGACCACCAGCGGCATCCCGACGGACCTGACCGGCGAACTCCCGCCGGACATCGGCACCCCGGCGCAGCGCGCCGTCTACCGCACCGTCCAGGAAGCCCTCACCAACGTCCGCAAGCACGCCCCCGGCGCCCGTGCGACCGTCCACCTCCGGCACGAGGCCGGCACCATCGGCGTCACCGTCACCAACACACCGCCGACCCGCCCCTCGCTTCCCCTCCCCGGCTCCCAGCAGGGGCTCGTCGGCCTCGGGGAACGCGCCGAGCTCCTGCACGGAACCTTCGCGTCGGGGCCGACCGCCGACGGCGGCTTTGCGGTGGAACTTCGTATCCCGACCCGCACGGACTGAGGCGGTGCCCCTCGGGCGTCGAGGCCGACAGGCGGCGGGGACCCCCGGATGCCCCCCTGATGCCCCCGGGTGACCTGCTCCCCCGGCCGCCCGAGCGCCGTCCTGGCAGGATGGCGGCAGGGAACGTGTGTTTGAATCGGTGGGTACTGCGGGCCGCCGACCCGGCGGCCCTGAGCGCCTGGTATCGCGAGCGCCGGGGCCTGGAAGCCGACGAGCACGGCCTGTGGCGTCAGGGAGCCGGGCCGACGGTGTTCGCTACGTTCGGGTCCGAGACCGTCTGCTTCGGGTCCCGCGCCCAGCGGACCATGCGAGGTGACCGGCCGGCAGCGCACCCGCGCTGCCGGCCCGCACCCCTGACCTCAGGCCGCGCCCCTGACCTCAGGCCGCGCCCTCCGGCGGCGGGCCACTGGAGGCGCGCACCACCAGTTTCGGCTCCAACACCGCTTCCCGCGGAGCCAGTTCGGGGTTCTCCAGCCGCTCCACCGCGAACCGCACCGCGCGTTCCGCGAGGAGCACCGCGTCCTGTCGGACGGTGGTCAGCCCGATCGGCATCAGATGCTCTTCGAGACCGCCAAGGGCGTCCGCATCGACCCTGGGGTCTTCGTCAACTGCCGGTACGGCTACGACATCCAGTGCGAAGCGGTCGGCGAGGACGGCCTGGTCCGGCTGCCCGACCCCGCGGCGGTCGGCGTGCGCAGCGCCGGGCAGCACAGCACGGAGGTGCTCACGGACTGGGTGGGCCGGTTCGCCGACGCCTTCGACACCGAGTTCCGGGAGTGGATCGCGGGCGTCGCCACCGACCTCAAGCCCCGTCCCGCGTTCTACGGAGGCGCCGCGGGAAAATCGCCCTGGCCCCGTACATGTTCCGCGCCCTGCCCCTCGACGCCATGGTGCGCACCGTCGCCGAACTGGGCTACGAGTACATCGAGCTCTCGCCGCGCGAGGACTTCATGCCGTTCTTCCTGCATCCGCGCGCCGACGACGAGCGCGTCGCCGAGCTGAAGAACTCCCTGCGCACGCACGGCGTTCAGCTGTCCTCCGTGCTGCCGCTGTACAAGTGGTCCTCGCCCGACGAGAGCGAACGGCAGGCGGCCGTGCGCTACTGGAAGCGCATGATCGAGATCGCCTCGGATCTCGAATGCCCCCTGATGAACTCGGAGTTCAACGGCCGCCCCGAGCACGCCGCGGCGAGCGAGGCCGCGTTCTGGCGGTCGCTGGAGGAACTGCTGCCCCTCTTCGAGCGCGAGGGCATCGCCCTCAACCTGGAGGCCCACCCGGACGACTTCTGCGAGGAGAACGCCCCGGCACCCCCGCCCGCATCCACCAGCACCTCGACATCGGCCAGGGCGAGGTCGACTGGACCGCGTTCTTCGGCACCCTGCGCGAGCTGGACTTCGACGGCGTAGCCACCGCCTGCGTCTTCGCCTGGGAAGAACGCGCCCATGAGTCGTCGGCCTTCATGCTCGACCGCATCACCAAGGAACTCACCGCCCGAGTCACCCGATCGATACTCCCGCAGGCATGGGCGAACGATGGGCCGAACCGGTGAGGCGGTGCCCGGACCGCCCGATCGGACCGCGACGCTCCGCGTCGGCCATGACGGCGTCCACGCCCTCCTGCTCCGCAGATCTCGACCCTCCCGCCCGGGATCACAGCAACCGTGGAGGGCCAACGGCCCCACGCCCACCCAGACAGGTACATACCAGCAGGCAACCTCAATACATCGGAGGAGTCAAGGACTTGAACCATTGACAGGTCCCTGAACCCCTGCCTACGGTCCCCGATACACCCGATGTATTCCCTGTACTGATGGCCTGTCAGATCTGGAGGACGATGATGACCTCGCAACCGGGGAAGCGCTTACCCGTGCCTCGCAGAGCCGTACTCGGCACCGCGCTCGGCGGAGCGGCAGTCACAGCCCTGCCGGGGACCGCCCACGCCGAGCCGTCCTCAGCAGGCGGCAAACGCCCCTGGAAGCTCAGCTCCACCATGACCACCGACGGCGCCTGGAGCAGGTTCCTGCGCGACCAGGACCTGCTGTGGACCAGGCTGCCCACCCGCTGGTACGAGGGTCCGTTCCTCGGCGACGGGCTGCTCGGCAGCATGATCTACCAGGAACCGGGCGCCAACCGGATCCGCTTCACCGTCCAGCACGGCCGGGTCCAGGACCACCGGCCGCAGTTCGGCAGCGGCTGGGGCACCTGCCGGCTGCCGGTCGGACACCTCACACTCGACCCGGTCGGCACCATCACCGCCGTCGACTGGCGACTGAGCCTGTGGAACGCCGAACTCACCGGCACCGTGACCACCACCGCCGGCACCCTCACCCTCTCCGCCCTCATCCACGACGAGGTCCTGGCCGCCCGGGTCACGGCCGGCGGCGGCGAACGGGTCACCTGGACCTTCCACCCCGAGGAGGCCATCAGCCCCCGGAAGATCCAGGAGGCCCCGCCCACCGGCTACACCGCCAATCCCGCCTGGACCACCCGGACCGCCGCCGACGGCACCGAGCAGGTTCTCCAGCCACTCAGCGGCGGCGGGCAGACCGCCACCGCGTACCGCCGCAGCGGCGACGACCTCCTCGTCAGCGTCGGGCACAGCTTCCCCTCCGACACCGCCGCCGAGGCCGACTCGCTGCGCAACCTGCGGCGCGCCGCGTCGTACAGCGCCCTCCGGCGACGTCACACCGGCTGGTGGCACTCGTTCTACCCGAAGAGCTTCGTGTCGTTCCCCGACCGGCGGCTGCAGAGCTTCCACTGGATCCAGCTCTACAAGGCAGCCTCCGCCAGCCGCGCGGGCGGCCCCGTGATGGCCACCTCCGGACCCTGGCTGGAGCCAACCCCGTGGCCCGCGGTGTGGTGGAACCTCAACGTCCAGCTGGAGTACTGGCTCATCCACGGCTCCAACCACCCCGAACTCGACTCGCTCGCCAGTACCCTGCGGCAGAACCAGGAACAGCTGATCGCCAACGTGCCCGCCGCCTACCGCGCGGACAGCTCCGGCATCGGCCGCAGCTCCGACATGTTCGGCAACCGGGAGGTGGGCCGCCCGGGCACCGGCGCCGAGACCGGCGACCTC
Organism: Streptomyces sp. NPDC050121; assembly: GCF_044460385.1. Lineage (NCBI taxonomy): Bacteria > Bacillati > Actinomycetota > Actinomycetes > Kitasatosporales > Streptomycetaceae > Streptomyces > Streptomyces sp. NPDC050121. The sequence goes on from NZ_JBITJV010000006.1 coordinate 251,900, forward strand.
ACCTGGGCGCTGCACAACGTGTGGCTGTCCTACCGGCACTCCATGGACACCTCCTTGCTGCGCGACACGATCCACCCGGTGCTGCGCCGGGCGATCGCCTACTACCTGCACTTCCTCACCCCGGGCAGCGACGGCAGGCTGCATCTGCCCAGCACGCTCTCTCCCGAGTACCCCGTCGTGCCCCCGCAGGACACCAACTACGACCTGGCACTCATCCGCTGGGGCTGTCAGACCCTCATCGAGTCCGCCGAACTGCTGGGCGTCGACGAGGAGTTGATCCCCCGCTGGCGGGATGTGCTGGCCCGGCTCACGCCGTACCCGGTCGACGACAACGGCTTCATGATCGGCGCCGACACCCCGTACGCGCAGTCCCACCGGCACTACTCGCACCTGCTGATGGTGTACCCGCTGTACCTGGTCAACTGGGACCAGCCCGAGAGCCGCGACCTGATCACCAGGTCCGTGGTGCGCTGGCACGCGCTGACCGGCGCGCACCGCGGCTACAGCTACACCGGCGCCGCCTCCCTCTACGCGATGACCGGCGACGGCGACACCGCGATCGGCTATCTGCGGAAGTTCTTCGACACCACCACCCGCTACCCCTGCCAGGCCAACACGCACTACACCGAGGCCGGTCCGGTCATCGAGACCCCGCTGTCCGCCTCGCAGTCCCTGCACGACATGTTCTGCCAGAGCTGGGGCGGCGTGATCCGCGTCTTCCCGGCCGTCCCGTCCGACTGGGGGGACGTCACCCTGCACGACTTCCGCACCCAGGGCGCGTTCCTGGTCAGTGCCGTCCGCAAGGCGGGCAAGACCCGGTTCATCCGGATCAGGAGCCTGGCCGGCGCGCCGCTCAAGCTCCGGCACGGCCTCACCGGCGCCCTCACCGTGCTCCTCGACGACGGCAGCCCGGCCCGCACCCACATCCTGGCCGACGGCACCCTCGCCATCGACCTGCCCAAGGGCCGCGAGGTGCTCGTCCACTCGGGCTCCCGGCCCGACCTCGTCGTCGCGCCCGTCGCCGTCAGCGAACCGGGTCCGGCCTGGGGACTGCCGTAGAGACCGGCGGACAGGCCGCACACTCCGCCCCACCTCATCGACAGGGAGGGTTCTCATGGCTGTTCCGATCAGAACCGCGGCCGCCGCGCTCTGCGCCGGACTGGTAGCCGCGCTCCTCACGACCGGGCCCGCACGGGCCGAACAGCAGGACCACGACCAGCAGGACCACGTCTGGGCCGTCTCCACGGCCGCACACGCACCCCGCGCGCGGATATCCCTGGACGACACCACCGGCACGCTGAGCCTCGCGGTGTCCCACGACGGCCGTACCGTCATCGAGCCGTCGCCCGTCGGCATCGTCACCGAACAGGCCGACCTGTCCCAGGGTCTGCGCTTTCTGCACCGCAAGGACAAGCGGGTCGACGAGCAATACCGGGCCAGGTCCGGCAAACGCCTGGACCGCACGGTCCGGATGAACGAGACCCGGCTGTCGTTCGCCACCGCCGCCGGCGCCCGCCTCGACCTCGTGGTGCGCGCCTCCGCCGACGGCATCGCCTACCGCTACGTCCTGCCCGCCGGGTACGGCGACGTGCTCGGCGAGACCTCCGCGTTCAACCTGCCGTCGGACGCGAGCTCCTGGCTGAGCACCTACCGGGTCGACAACGAGGGCCAGTTCGCCCAGTACACCGCCGCGAGCGCCCCCACCAACGACTACTCCGACCAGGCGCTCTTCGCCACTCCCGGCGGCTACACCCTGCTCGCCGAGTCCGACCTCACCGGCGCCTACTCGGGCGCCCGGCTCGCCCACACCCAGGGCGCCGGCGCGTACCGGATCCGGCTGGCCGACGACCGGGTCCGCACCGACGGGCCCCTCGCCACACCCTGGCGGGCCATGGTCACCGGCGACCTCGCCACCGTCACCCGGTCCACGTTCACCGACGACCTCGCCCCCGCCTCCAAGGTCCCGCACCCCTCCTGGATCCGGCCCGGCACCGTGCTGTGGACCTGGCTGGCCGGCGGCCGTCCGGCCGGTCAGAGCCTCGCGGCGCAGAAGGCGTACGTCGACTACGCGGCCGAACGGGGCTGGCCCTACGAGGCCGTCGACTCGGGCTGGTACTTCAAGAAGGACGAGTGGGACGTCACCGACCCCGACTGGCAGACCACCAGCTGGATGCCCGAACTCGTCGAGTACGCCCGCGCCAAGGGCGTCGGGATCGTCGTCTGGATCCACCAGCGCGACCTCGACACGCCCGAGGAACGCGCCCAGTGGCTGCCCACCCTGGAGCGGTGGGGCGTCAAGGGCGTCAAGATCGACTTCATGAACTCCGAGGCGCAGTCCATGCTCCAGTGGTACGACTCGATCCTCCCGGAGACGGCCGCCCACCACCTCATGGTCGACTTCCACGGCTCCACGATCCCCAAGGGCATCCAGCGCACCTGGCCGCAGGTGATGACCCTGGAGGGCGTCGGCGGCGAGGAGAAACGCACCAACACCGCCGCCCATCTCACCACCCTGCCCTTCACCCGCAATGTCATCGGCTCCATGGACTTCACCCCCGGCGCCTTCCAGCGGGTCGGCCTGCGCCCCAACTCCGACGCGGCCGAGGTCGGGCTCACCGTCGTCTACGAGTCGGGGCTGCAGATGTTCGCGGGCACCCCGGAGTCCTACGACGTGCGGCCGCTCGCCCGGGGCTTCCTCGACCAGGTCCCCGCCGCCTGGGACGACACCCGGCTGCTCGCCGGACAGCCGGGGCAGCAGGCCGTACTGGCCCGGCGCAGCGGCGACCGCTGGTTCCTCGGCGGGGTGTTCGCGGGCGCGGCCCACACCGCGCGGGTGCCGCTGTCCATCGGCTCCGGACGGTGGCTGCTCGAGACGATCAGGGACGGCGCCGACGGCCTCGTCCAGGACCGTCGCGTGCTGCGCGGCGGCGACACACTCGACGTCGACGTCGTGGGCAACGGTGGATTCGCCGCCCTCGCCTGCCCCTGGCGGCCCGGCCTCACCACCTGTCACCGCTGAGCAGCACGCCCCTCCCGGGCGAACGGCTCGCCATGGCGGCCGCCGCCCGGGTCGGGCGGACACCCCGGCCCATGAGTGGTTTGATATTCAACTGTGACTCGACGGATCTTCATCGACAAGCAGAGCCCCAAGGCCTACCACGCCCTGGTCCAGACGTCCGAGGCCGTGCGGGCGACCGCCGCCGACGCCGGTCTGGAGCGCACCCTCGTGGAACTGGTCAACCTGCGCGTCTCCCAGCTCAACGGCTGCGCGTTCTGCCTGGACGTGCACACCAGCGCCGCCCTGCGGGCGGGGGAGGACACCCGCCGGCTGGGCGTCCTCGCCGCCTGGCGGGACACCGATCTCTTCACTCCCCCGGAGCGCGCGGCCCTGGCGCTGGCGGAGGCGACCACCGTGCCGTCCGACGCCGCCGCACAGGAGGCCGCGTACGCCGACGCCCGGCAGGTCCTCACCGACGACCAGCTCTCGGCGGTGATCTGGGTGGCCGTCACCATCAACGCCTTCAACCGGGTGTCGATCCTCAGCAGGCATCCCGTGCACTGAGCGCCTGTGTCATGCATCCCGGGGCGCCGGGCCGGTAAGAATCACCCGGCCGACGAGCACCGACCGACCGCCCACCCCAAAGGCCCCGCCCATGCCCCGCCCCCACTCCCCCGACGACACTGCCGACGACGCCCTCGGCGACGGGCCGGAGTCGGTCAACGCCGACGCCTGGCAGGCCTACGCCGCACACCATCTCCAGCGCGGGACGGTCCTGCCGGAGGCTGAGCGGATCGACTGGGGGTTCCCGGACTCGGGGCCGGACGAGACGTTCCTCGGCGAGCTGACGGGCCGGCGCGTCCTGGACCTCGGCTGCGGCACGGCCCGGCACGCCGCCCGGCTCGTGCGCGCGCACGGGGCGATCGTCGACGCGGTCGACTCCGCGCCGGGCCAGATCGCACGCGCCCGGGCCCGGTACGGCTCCCTGCCCGGGCTACGGCTCGTGCACGCCGACGCCGTCGCACACCTGCGGACCGCGCGGCCCTACGACGTCGTCTACTCCGTCAACGCCGTCCCCTTCATCGACCCACGACGGCTGTTCCCCGCCCTGGCTACCGCGCTCGCCCCGGGCGGAACACTGTGCTTCTCCGTACTGCACACCAACTCCCGGGGGGACGGGCCCTCTTCGGACCTCGTCGCCCGGCCGGAGACGCTGCGGTTCGCGGGCGGCGGCGAGACGACGGTCCGCATGTGGGTGCCCGCCCCCGAGGTGTGGGAGGAACTGCTCGCCGAGCACGGGCTGCGCGTCGAGGACGTCGTGCCGGTGACGGCGCCCGACCCGGCCAACCGCGCCTCCTACCGCGTCTTTCGGGCCCGGCGCCCGCTGCGTGTCCGCGCCCGCCCCCGCACGAACCTCCCGCCCGTCGCACACGCGGCGCTCGGCGTCGGCGCCATCCTGTACGGCCCCCGCGGACTGCTCCTGGGCCGCCACCGCCGGGGCACCTGGGAGTTGCCGGGCGGCACGGTCGAACCCGGGGAGTCCCTCCCGGAGACGGTCGTGCGGGAACTGCGGGAGGAGACCGGGCTGCGGGCGGACCCGTCGGACGTGCGCCTGCTGGGCACGCTCCTCGACCGGGTCGACGGTGTGGTGCGGATGACGGTCGGCGCCGTCGTCACCGACTGGGCGGGCGAGCCGGCCGACCAGCCGGGTGAGCGCGTCGGCGACTGGCGCTGGTACTCCCTGGACCACCTGCCGCCGTCCCTGTTCGTATGCAGCGCCCAGTCCCTCACCGCCTGGCGCCCGAACCTCCCGATCGACCACCCCCCGGCCCACTTCACCCCGTACGCCCAGAGCCTGTCGGACACGCATTAGCACACGCGATGGGGCGGCGCTGCGGAACGGGGGGCGGGGACACCCGCATTCGTGCGTTTTCTCACCCGTTCCCGTGGCATCGCGCCCACCCTCTTGGCGGGTGTTCCCGCAGGTCGTGAGAGAGTTGCGGCCGAACTGAACTACCCAGGGGGGTCTGTGACATCACATCAGAATCGGTGCGGGGTACGCCGAAAACCGCTGACGCTGCTCGTCGCACTCGGCACCGTGGCCGGTGCGACCTTCGCGGGGGCGATCCCGGCCGAGGCCGCGACCTGGACCACCGTGGCGGCGGGCGTGGCGTACCGCCAGTACGACCTGTCGGCGGCCGCCGGGACGACGCATGTGCATGTGCTCAGCGTCGACCTCACCAACACCCACGTGCGGCTGGGGCTGTTGTATCCGGGCGCGGTCGCGGCCCGCGCGGCGATCTCCTCGCTGGCCGACGACCAGAAGGCCGTCGCCGGCATCAACGGCGACTTCTTCAACATCTCCGAGACGCAGCACCCCGGCGTCGCGGCGACCGGGGCCAGCGTGGGTCCCGCGATCGTGAACGGGAGGGCGCTCAAAGGCGCGGTCCCGAACGCGCAGCGGTTCGGGCCCGCCCTGCCGCCGGGCACCGACACCGGGGCCGTCGTCGGCGTCGGCGCCGACGGCAGCGCCCGCATCGACAGCCTGTCCCTCAATGGGACGTTCAGCACCCTCGGGCGGCGGCTGCCGCTGGGCGGCCTCAACCAGTACGCGTTGCCGGAGAACTCCGTCGGCGCGTACACCTCGGACTGGGGCAGCGTCTCGCGCAAGCGGGCCACCTGCGGCACGGACACCGAACGGGCCGCGGAGTGCAGCACCAGCACCTACGAGGTGGTGCTCAGGAAGGGCCGGGTCGCTTCGACGTCGACCACACCCGGCAGCGGGACCATCGCGGCCGGCACCACGGTCCTGGTCGGGCGGGAGGCGGGCGCGCAGCGCCTGAAGAAGCTCGTCAAGGGCCAGCGGGTGGCGGTGCGGTACGGGCTGTCGTCGGCGTCGCAGTCGGCGTACGGCTTCGCCGTCGGCGGCTACCCGGTCCTCGCGGGCGGGAAGCCGCTGTCCGGTCTGAACACCTCGGTCTCGGCCGTGCGGACGGCCGTCGGCATCGGCAACGGCGGGAAGCGCGTGCTCCTGTTCGCGCTGGACGGCGCCGTCGCCTACCGCAAGGGCCTGACCATCGCCGAGGTCGCCACGGCCCTGAAGAGCCTCGGTGCGACCGAGGGCTTCAGCCTGGACGGCGGCGGCTCGTCGACTCTGGTGGCCCGCCCGGCCGGGGCGACCAGGGTGACGGTCCGCAACCACCCGTCCGACGGCTATGAGCGCCCGGTGGCGAACGGCATCGGCGTCTTCACCAAGTAACCCCGGTGACCCCGCGGGGCCTCACGGTCGAAGGCTGCCGACGATGTCGGCCGTCGCCGTGAGGCCACTGTGGATGGTGGGAGCCACGCTGGTGCCGGCCAGGAAGAACCCGAGCAGCAGGCAGACCAGCGCGTGCGAGATCTTCAGTCCGCCGTTGCGCAGGAAGATCACCGCCAGGAGCAGCAGCAACAGCACCGCGGAAATCGAAATGGCCACCGTCAACCTCCTCCGCCACGTCCGCTTTCGCGGCGTTCGGCCGCAAGTGTGGCGTAACGGAGGGTTCGTCCGGGCGGCTGCCCTGTCCGCCGAACGGGTGGTGTCGACGAGCGGTGTTCGCCGGTGGTGCCGAACAGGTGGCGGCGAAGCCGTGGCGCTATGCCGTCCGATGGGCGTCGAGGAAGGCCTCCAGGCCGGCCAGGTCGTCGGTGTTGAGGTAGTCGACGCCGGCGGCGAGGAGTTCCCTCCACAGCGCGTCCCGGGCGGGGCCGGCGAGGTCGGGCGTGGCCCAGAACCGCACCTTCTGCCCGCGCGCGTGGGCCGCGTCGACGATCCCGCGCAGCTTCTGCCGTTCCGCTGCGGGGAAGGCGCCGACGCCGAGCCAGGTGAAGTTGAGGGTCCAGTTGTCGCTGATCAGCGAGGCGAACGACGCCTCGGAGGCGCCGAGGTCGGTGAGCCGGCCGTCGTAGAAGGCCCGGCGGCGGGCTTGCGCCTCCATGGGCGTACGGGCCGCGCGGTCGCCGGAGATGACGGCGGTGACCGGGCCGGAGTGGACGCGGCCGTGCGCGTACGTCGTGAACAGCCGCCGGTAGCGCAAGAGCTGCTCGTCCAGGGCGAGGTAGGTGGAGGAGCCCTCGGTCTTGATGTCGATGAGCAGTTGCAGCGGCTGCCGTTGGCCCCGGTACACCGACCCGTGGTTGGCCTTCACACGGGCGGCGAGCGGGGCGAGGTAGAGGGACTCCAGGGTGCGGGTCGGGTCGAGTTCGTCCGCCGAGTGGGCGATGAGGAGTTCGCCGTCGACGAGGAAGATGTCGGCCTCGACGCTGCCGAAGCGGTGGTCGAGCGCGTCGAGGAGGGGGCGGGGGTGCTCGTAGTCGTTGTGGGCGTGGGCGCGCCACAACGGCCGGGGGCCGTGGTGCTGTCCGTCGGCGAACGCGCTGCCGGCCGGCGGAGCGAGCACCGCGGCGAGGGTGGCGCCGAAGCCGGTGAGAGCTCTGCGGCGGGTGATGAGGGCCATGCTGTTCCTCCCTGTGGGGCGGGTCCGAGCCACAGGGAGTATGAGTCGGTCCGAGCGCCAAGGAACCTGTACCTGCCAGGAGTTGGCCGGACCGCCGTCGTGTGTTCACTCCTTCCGCGCAGGCGCACGAAGAAGCCCGCCCCAGGTGGGGCGGGCTTCACCGGGTGACACAGGCTCTCAGGGGGCCTGCAGATCGACCAGTGCGGCCAGCGCCTGTCGATGGGCGCCGGCCGTGCCGTAGGCGATGGAGTCGGCCTTGGCCCGCTTGAGGTACAGGTGGATCGGGTGCTCCCAGGTCATGCCGATCCCGGCGTGCAGTTGGAGCGCCTCCTCGGCGGCGTGCACGGCGACTGCTGCCGCGTAGGACTGGGCGACGGCCACCGCGATGTCGACGTCCCGGCCGGTGGCGAGGGCGTCGGCCGCGCCCCGGGCGGCGGCGCGCAGGTTGACGACCTCCAGCCACAGCTGGGCGAGCCGGTGCTTGAGCGCCTGGAAGCCGCCGACCGGCCGGTTGAACTGCTTGCGCTCCTTCAGGTAGCGCACGGTCTCGGTCAACGTCCAGTCGGCCAGCCCGAGTTGCTCGGAGGCGAGCAGCCCGGCTCCGGCCCGCAGGGCGCGGCGTACGGCGGGTCCGGCGTCGCCGAGGCGACGGCCCAGGGCGCCGGCGAGCGCGACCGTCGCGAGCGGGCGGGTCAGGTCGAAGGCGACCTGCGGGGTGACGGTCACGGCCTGCGCGTCCACGGCGTACAGTCCGCCGTCGTCGGCCGGCACGAGCAGCACGTCGGCCGCGGCGGCGTCCGCGATGCCGGTCAACTCCCCCTGGAGGACGCCTCCTTCGACGTGCACGGTCTTGAAGGGCGCGCCCGGGGCGGTGTGCAGTGCGACCGCCAGGGCGCCGACGGTCAGCCCGGACGCCAGCCGGCCGAGCAGTTCCTCGTCCCCGACGGCCAGCAGCGCCTCCGTGGCGACCACGGCACTGGTCAGATACGGCACCGGGGCGACAGCGCGGCCCAACTCCTCCAGCACGACGGCGACTTCGCGATGCGTGGCGCCCTGGCCGCCCAGTTCCTCGGGCACCAGCAGGCCCGCGAGGCCCATGCCCTCGGCGAGCGCCTTCCAGGCCGCCAGGTCGTGCGGGGTGTCGGACTCGGTGCGGGCGATGACGCCCGGCGCGTCGCAGTGGTCGGCGAGCAGGTCCCGGACGGCGGACCGCAGCGCCTCTTCCTCCTCGGAGTAGAGAAGATCCGGCTGTGCGCTCATCGGGACAGGTCCTTCCAGGCGACGTCCTTGTCGGTGCGCGGCTCGGACGGCAGGCCCAGGACGCGTTCGGCGACGATGTTCAGCAGGACCTCACTGGTCCCGCCCTCGATGCTGTTGCCCTTGGAGCGCAGGTAGCGGTACCCGGCGTCCCGGCCGGTGAAGTCCACGAGCTCCGGGCGGCGCATCGTCCAGTCGTCGTACAACAGGCCTTCCTCGCCGCGGAGTTCCACCTCCAGACCGCTGATCTCCTGGTTGAGGCGGGCGAACGCGAGCTTCATGCCGGCGCCCTCGGGGCCGGGCTGGCCCAGGGCGAGCTGTTGGCGCAGGCGCTCGGCGGTGAGCCGGCCGGCCTCGGCCTCCACCCAGAGTTTCAGCAGCCGCTGGTGCAGATCGTGGGTGCGCAGCTCGGGGCGCTCGCGCCAGGTCCTGGAGACGGGGCCGATCATGCCGCCCTCGCGGGGCAGGCGCATGCCGCCGATGGCGACGCGTTCGTTGTTGAGCGTGGTCTGCGCGACCCGCCAGCCGTCGCCGACCTTGCCTAGCCGGCGGGAGTCGGGGATGCGGACGCCGGTGAGGAAGACCTCGTTGAACTCGGCCTCGCCGGTGATCTGGCGCAGGGGCCGGACCTCGACGCCCGGGTCGGTCATGTCGCAGAGGAAGTAGGTGATGCCGGCGTGCTTGGGCACGTCCGGGTCGGTGCGGGCGATGAGGATGGCCCAGCGGGCCAGGTGGGCGCTGGACGTCCACACCTTCTGCCCGTTGACGACCCACTCTCCCCCGCTCTCCCGCACGGCCCGGGTGCCGAGCGCGGCCAGGTCGGAGCCGGCGCCGGGCTCGCTGAAGAGCTGGCACCAGACCTCCTCGCCCGTCCACAGCGGCTTGAGGAAGCGCTGCTTCTGCTCCGCGGTGCCGTACTTCAGGATCGTCGGCGCGGCCATGCCGAGGCCGATGCCGATGCGGCGCGGGTCGTTGTCGGGGGCGCCGGCGGCCTCCAGTTCGGCGTCCACGACGGCCTGGAGGGAGCGGGGCGCGCCGAGACCGCCGAGGCCCTCCGGGTAGTGGACCCAGGCGAGCCCCGCGTCGAAACGGGCCTTCAGGAAGTCCAGCCGGTCCGTGGTCGCAGACAGGGGGAGCGGGCCCGCAGGGCCCTCGGTTGAGGGCGGTGGCGGGAGACGGGTGGGCGGGTGCGCGGCCAGCAACTCGGCTGTGCGGCGCTTGAGTTCGGCTGCGTCGACGGTCATGCGGTGGCTCCGTTCCGCAGCGTGGGCAGCACGGCGACACGGCCGGTGGTGACGCCGTCGGCGACCCGCTGCACGGCGGCCGCGGCGCCGTCGAGCGGCACGCGCTCGCTGACCAGCGGCGCGATCGCGCCCCGGGCGGCCAGCTCGGTGAGCTGTTCGTGGCAGTGCTGGACCAGCTTGGGGTTCTTGGTGTTGTACAGGCCCCAGTGCAGGCCGAGGATCGCGTAGTTCTTCACGAGGGCGTGGTTCAGCCCGGGGCTCGGAATGGTCCCGCTCGCGAAGCCGACGACCACGATCCGACCCTCGAAGGCGACGACCTTCGTGGACTGGGTGAAGGCGTCGCCGCCGACGGGGTCGTAGATCACGTCCGCGCCCCGGCCGCCGGTGGCCTCCTTCACCGCGCCGACGACGTCCTCGGCCCGCCGGTCGATGACCACGTCGCAGCCCAGCTCGCGGGCGACGGCCGCCTTGCCGGCCCCGCCCACGACGCCTATGACCCGCGCGCCCGCCGCCTTCGCGAGCTGTACGGCCGCGCTGCCGACCCCTCCTGCGGCAGCGTGCACGAGCACGGTCTCGCCCGCCTCCAGGCGCGCCCTGCGGTGCAGGCCGAACCAGCCCGTCTGGTAGCCGATGTGCAGCGCGGCGGCTTCGGCGTCGTCCAGCGGCTCGGGCGCGGGCAGCAGGGCGGCCGCGTCGGCGACGGCGTACTCGGCGAAACCGCCGTACGGCAGGGCCGGGTTGGCGATGACGCGGCGGCCGTCCTCGGTCTCGCCGCAGATCTCCACGCCCGGGGTGAACGGCAGCGGGGGCCGCACCTGGTAGTGGCCCCGGGCCATCAGCACGTCCGGGAAGTTGATGTTCGCAGCACGCACCCTGAGCAGGACCTGGCCCTCGCCGGGCGTGGGCCGCTCCACCTCCGTCAGCCGCATCACCTCGCCCGGCTCGCCGTTCTCGTGCACCTGCCATGCCTGCATGCGGAGCCTCCACGGGACTGCGTCGTCCGACCGGCGTGTTCCGCCGGGGTCGATTGCATACTAAGCGGTCGCTTGCCGGGAGGGAACAGCCAACGGCGCAAGAGTCGCCTCCGTCACCCCTGCCGGGGCCTGGCTCGCACATGCATCCGCTCCCCCTGCGGCCCGAACAGGCTCAGGAACTCGGCCGGACCCTCCCCCGTCGATCCGAACCAGTGCGGCACGCGCGTGTCGAACTCGGCGGCCTCTCCCGCCGTCATCACCACGTCGTGCTCGCCGAGCACCACCCGCAGCCGCCCGGACATCACATACAGCCATTCGTAGCCCTCGTGGGTGCGCGGCTCCGGCTGCTCCTCGCGCTGGGGCACCAGCACCTTGAAGGCCTGCAGTCCGCCGGGCTGCCGGGACAGCGGCCAGAAGGTGCGCCCGTGCCGTACGAGCGGCTTGGCGCGCACCCGGGGGTCGCCCACCGGCGGCGCGCCGACCAGTTCGTCCAACGGCACCTGGTGGGCCTGCGCGATCGGCAGCAGCAGCTCCAGGCTGGGTTTGCGCAGCCCCGACTCCAGTCGGGAGAGGGTGCTGACGGAGATCCCGGTCGACTCGGACAGCGCCGCGAGTGTCACCTCCCGCTCCTTCCGGATCCGTCTGAGCCTCGGCCCGACCTCCGCGAGAACGTCATCGGCAGTCATGCCTCCATATTGCCGAACCGGCAAAGAGGTTTGTCAATCCCGCACCTGTCCGGCGAGCGTGGCGGCGGAGGTGGTCACCATGACCGAGAAGTACGAAGTGATCGTCGTCGGCGGCGGCGCGGCCGGCCTGTCCGCCGCGCTCGTCCTGGGCCGGGCCCGGCGCCGGACACTGGTCGTCGACGCGGGCCGGCCGCGCAACGCGCCCGCCGCGCACATGCAGGGCTATCTGTCGCGGGACGGGATGCCGCCCGCCGAGTTCCTCGCCGCCGGCCGCGCGGAGATCGCGCGGTACGGCGTGGAGCTGATCCACGACCGGGTGGTGGACGCCGTCAGGGGTGAGGACTTCGCCGTACGGCTCGCCGAGGGCGCCCTTCCCGGGGGAGGCCGGACCGCGCACGCCCGGCAGCTCGTCGTCGCGACCGGACTGAAGGACGAGCTGCCGCCGGTCGCGGGCCTCGCCGAGCGCTTCGGCCGGGACGTGGTCCACTGCCCGTACTGCCACGGCTGGGAGGTCCGCGACCAGGCCTTCGGCGTGCTCGCCACGACCCCGATGAGCGTCCACCAGGCGCTGATGGTGACCCAGTGGTCGAAGGACGTGACCCTCTTCCTGCACACGGTCGGCGAGGAGGAGCTGACCGACGAGGACCTGCGCAGGCTGGCCGCGGCCGGCGTGCACGTCGTCCCCGGCGAGGTGGCCGATCTGGTCGTCGAGGACGACCGGCTCACCGGGGTCCGGCTCACGGACAGCCGGGTGTACGACCGGGAGGTGCTGTTCGTCGCGCCCCGGGCGGTTCCGCAGACGGACCTGCTGACCCGGCTGGGCGCCGAGACCACCGAAACCCCCTTCGGGACGTACCCCGTGGTCGACGGACGGGGCCTGACGACGGTCCCCGGACTGTGGGCGGCGGGCAACGCCTCGGGCTTCGCCGAGCAGGTCGTGAACGCCGCGAGCCGCGGCTACCGAGCCGGAGCCGCAATCAACGGCGAGCTGCTCTTCGCGGACCTCGACGCAGCGCTCTAAAAGGGGCGCGGGGAACGGCGCGACCAGCCACGACGCACCCGCAGTCGGTCGACTGCCCATCGCAGCCAAAGCCGTCCGTCCGCGTGTAAACCGGCGGAGCCTGTCGCACCATGGCTGCATGCTGCTGACCCGGCTCGCCGACGTGTCCCGGGAGGTCGCCGCCGCCTCGGCGCGCTCCCGCAAGATCGCCCTGCTCGCCGAACTCTTCCGGGACGCGGAGGCGGAGGACGTGCCGATCGTCATCCCCTACCTGGCCGGGCGGCTCCCCCAGGGCCGCCTCGGCGTCGGCTGGAAGGTGCTGAGCCGACCGGTCGCCCCGGCCGGGGCGCCGACCCTGACCGTGCGCGAGGTGGACGCCCTCCTCACCGAGCTCGGCGCGGTGTCGGGCCCCGGTTCGCAGGCCGAACGGGCGCGGCTGGTAGGCGCGTTGATGGGCGCGGCCACCGCGGACGAGCAGCGCTTCCTGCTGGGCCTCATCACCGGCGAGGTCCGGCAGGGCGCGCTGGACGCCGTAGCCGTGGAGGGTCTGGCGCAGGCGACCGGCGCGCCGCCGGCCGACGTACGGCGGGCGGTGATGCTGGCGGGCTCCCTGCAGACGGTGGCGCGGGCGCTGCTCGCGGACGGGCCGCCGGCCCTGGAGACGTTCCGGCTCACCGTGGGCCGCCCGGTCCTGCCGATGCTCGCGCACACCGCGCCCTCCGTCACCGAGGCGGTCGGCAAGCTCGGCGTCTGCGCGGTGGAGGAGAAGCTGGACGGCATCCGCGTCCAGGTGCACCGCGCCGGCGACGACATCCGCCTCTACACCCGCACCCTGGACGACATCACCGACCGCCTGCCCGAAGTGACGGACGCCGCACGGGAGTTGGCCGGGTCGCGATTCATCCTGGACGGTGAGGTCATCGCCCTCGACGAGACGGGACGCCCTCGCTCCTTCCAGGAGACCGCCGGCCGCGTCGGCTCCCGCGTTGACGTGGCGACGGCCGCCGAGGCGGTCCCGGTCTCCCCCGTCTTCTTCGACGCGCTGTCCGTGGACGGCCGGGACCTGCTCGACCTGCCGTTCGCCGAACGGCACGCGGAGCTGGCCCGGCTGGTGCCCGAGCCGATGCGGGTGCGCCGCAGGGTCGTGTCCGGCCCCGAGGACGCCGAGGCGGCGGAGGAGTTCGCCAGGGAGACGCTGCTGCGCGGCCATGAGGGAGTCGTGGTCAAGGCCCTCGACGCGCCCTACAGTGCGGGCCGGCGCGGTGCGTCCTGGCTGAAGGTGAAGCCCGTGCACACGCTCGATCTGGTGGTGCTGGCCGCCGAGTGGGGTCATGGGCGGCGCGTCGGGAAGCTCTCCAACCTGCACCTGGGGGCCCGCGCCGCCGACGGCGGCTTCGCCATGCTCGGCAAGACGTTCAAGGGCATGACCGACGCGATGCTCACCTGGCAGACCGAGCGGCTGAAGGAGCTCGCCGTCGAGGACGACGGCCATGTGGTGACCGTCCACCCCGAACTCGTCGTCGAGATCGCCTACGACGGTCTGCAGCGCTCCACCCGCTACCCGGCCGGCGTCACCCTCCGCTTCGCCCGCGTGGTCCGCTACCGCGAGGACAAGCGCCCGGCGGCGGCGGACACGGTGCAGACCCTGCTCGCCGCGCACCCGGAGGTGCACCCGTGACACCCGCGACAGGGCCCGCGCAGCGGCGCAGCGCCGGTCTGCTGCTGTTCCGGCTCACGGGCGACGGCCCTCAGGTGCTGCTCGGCCATATGGGCGGCCCGTACTTCGCGAGGAAGGACGCCGGGGCGTGGACCGTCCCGAAGGGCGAGTACGAGCCCGACGAACCGGCCTGGGAGGCGGCCCGCCGCGAGTTCCGGGAGGAGCTCGGGCTGCCCCCGCCCGACGGCGAGGCGATCCCGCTCGGCGAGGTCCGCCAGAAGAACGGCAAGATCGTCACGGCGTGGGCCGTCGAGGCGGACCTCGACCCGGCGACGATCGTCCCCGGCACGTTCACCCTGGAGTGGCCGCCGCGATCCGGACGCCTCAAGGAGTTCCCGGAACTGGACCGGGTCGCCTGGTTCGGTCTCGCCCGGGCCCACGAGGTGATCGTCACGGCGCAGTCCGCGTTTCTCGACCGCCTGACGGAGCACTCGCCCTGAGCGGATGCGCACGCGTTGCGGCCTCGGGCCCGGCGCGGGAAGGTCGAGACACAGGCAGCTCTTCAGGAGGTCGGTCATGCCCATCGCGACGGTGAACCCGGCGAACGGCGAGACGCTTCGCACGTACGAGGCCATGGGCGAGGAGGAACTGGAGCGCCGGCTCCAGCTCGCGGAGGCCACGTTCCGTACGTACCGGGCGACGCGCTTCGTCGACCGGGCGCGCCTGATGATCCAGACCGCGAACCTCCTGGACGAGGACCAGCGGGACATCGCCCGGATCATGACCACCGAGATGGGCAAGCCGGTGAAGCAGGCCCGCGCGGAGGCCGCGAAGTGCGCCAAGGCGATGCGCTGGTACGCCGAGCACGCGGAGGAACTGCTCGCCGACGAGGAGCCGGCCGCCGCCGACGTGAAGGACTCCGGTGCCTCGCGCGCCCTGGTCCGCTACCGGCCGCTGGGTCCGGTGCTCGCGGTGATGCCGTGGAACTTCCCACTGTGGCAGGTGGTCCGGTTCGCCGCGCCGGCGCTGATGGCGGGCAACGTGGGGCTGCTCAAGCACGCTTCGAACGTCCCGCAGACCGCGCTGTACCTGGAGGACCTGTTCCATCGGGCCGGTTTCACCGAGGGCTGCTTCCAGACACTGCTGATCGGGTCGGGGGCGGTGGACGACCTGCTGCGCGACGAGCGTGTCAAGGCCGCGACGCTCACCGGCAGCGAGCCGGCCGGGCGGGCGGTCGCCTCCACCGCCGGGGAGATGATCAAGAAGACGGTGCTGGAACTGGGCGGCAGCGACCCGTACGTCGTCATGCCGTCGGCGGACGTCGACCGGGCCGCGCAGGTGGCGGTGACCGCGCGCGTACAGAACAACGGACAGTCCTGCATCGCGGCCAAACGGTTCATCGTTCACACCGACGTGTACGACGCGTTCGCCGAACGGTTCGTGGCGGGCATGACGGCGCTGAAGGTCGGCGACCCGCTGGATGAGGAGACGGAGGTCGGGCCGCTGGCGAGCGAACAGGGGCGGTCGGACCTGGAAGAGCTGGTGGAGGACGCCCGGCGCAGTGGAGCGGCCGTGCTGTGCGGCGGGCATCGGCTCCGCCGGCCCGAGCTGCCCGGCTGGTACTACCCGCCCACTGTTCTCGCCGGCATCACGCGCGAGATGCGGATCCACCGGGAGGAGGCCTTCGGGCCCGTGGCCACGCTGTATCGGGCGGCCGACCTCGATGAGGCGGTGCTCATCGCCAACGACTCGCCGTTCGGTCTGAGTTCCAACGTATGGACCCGGGACGAGGCCGAGGTCGACCGTTTCGTACGGGATCTGGAGGCCGGCGGGGTGTACGTCAACGGGATGACGGCGTCCCATCCGGGGTTCCCGTTCGGCGGGGTGAAGCGGTCCGGATACGGCCGTGAGCTGTCCGGGCACGGAATCCGGGAGTTCTGCAACATCACCACGGTTTGGCACGGTGCGTGAGCGCCGCGCGGCTACGATCCCGGGTGTGAACCGCGAAGTGACTCTGCCTCTGATCGTCGATGACCGCGGGACCCTGCAGGTGACTGCGGCCGACGTGAGCAAGCTGCTCCGCACGTTGGGTGGACGGTGGCTGCATCTTGTCGAGGCCGGGGCCGAGGGGCTTGACGAGGACACCGTTGCTGCTTTGACCATTGAGCTCGCAAAGCTTGCCGATCGTATCGATGTGGCCTGTATCGCTCACAGCAGCGGGGGTGCGCCGTAGTGCCTTGTGGCTGGTCGCGCACTTCCCCGCGCCCCTGACCTGGAAATATCCCCCGGATGGAGTAGCACCGCGCGAAGTCGTCGCCCTAACGGGTGATCGTGGGTGTGCACGCACCCCTGTGGTGAACCACCTTTTGGAGGGACGGTTCATGGCGACTTTGTGCAGGCCCTCGGTGTCGGTTCCGGAGCACGTGATCACGATGGAGGAGACGCTGGAACTGGCGCGCTCCCGCCATGGGGACCACGCCCAGCTGCCGCTGGCTCTCCGGTTGATCGAGAACACCGGCGTCCGGACCCGACACCTCGTGCAGCCCATCGAGGAGACCCTGAAACATCCGGGCTTCGAGGAACGCAACCGGGTCTACGTGGCCGAGTCCAAGGCCCGTGTCCCGGCGGTCGTACAGCGGGCGCTGGACGAGGCGGAGCTTCTCACCGGCGACATCGACGTCATCATCTACGTGTCGTGCACGGGCTTCATGATGCCCTCGCTGACGGCCTGGATGATCAACGAGATGGACTTCGACAGCACCACCCGGCAGCTGCCGATCGCCCAGCTGGGCTGCGCGGCCGGCGGTGCCGCGATCAACCGGGCGCACGACTTCTGCACCGCCTACCCCGAGGCCAACGCCCTCATCGTGGCCTGCGAGTTCTGCTCGCTGTGCTACCAGCCCACCGACCTCGGCGTCGGATCCCTGCTCTGCAACGGCCTGTTCGGCGACGGCATCGCGGCCGCCGTGGTGCGCGGCCGGGGCGGCGAGGGCATCCGGCTGGAGCGCAACGGCTCGTACGTGATCCCCAAGACCGAAGAGTGGATCATGTACGACGTCCGGGCGACCGGCTTCCACTTCCTGCTGGACAAGCGGGTGCCGGCCACGATGGAGCCGCTCGCGCCGGCCCTGCAGGACCTCGCGGGCAAGCATGGCTGGGACGCTGCCGACCTGGACTTCTACATAGTCCACGCGGGCGGCCCCCGCATCCTCGACGACCTCAGTGTGTTCCTGCAGGTCGACCCGCACGCGTTCCGCTTCAGCCGGGCCACGCTCACCGAGTACGGCAACATCGCCAGCGCCGTCGTCCTGGACGCGGCACGCCGGCTGTTCGACGAGGGTGGCGCCGCCGACCGGGCACGCGGGCTGCTCGCCGGGTTCGGGCCCGGCATCACCGCCGAGATGACACTGGGGCGCTGGCAGCGCACGGACGACGGGAGGGCGTGAGCAGACATGGTCGAAGAGACGACGATCACCGAGACCCTGCCCGGGAAGGGCGCGTTGATCCGCGGCCCCGAAGCCCTCCCGGTCCCATGGTGAGCGACGGGCTGCTGGTGCCGCCGGGCCACGGCAGGGTCGTCCGGACCCCGGCCCAGCGGGTGACGTTCAAGGTCACCGGCACACACTCGCGCGTGGCCTCCACCTTCGAGGTGGAGGTCCCGCCGGGCTTCGACGTGGGCGCCCATGTGCACACCCGCAGCGAGGAGTTGTTCTACGTACTCGAAGGCGAGCTGGACGTCCTCGCCTTCGAGCCGCGGGTCCGTACGGCCGACAACTGGCAGCGCTGGCAGTCAAGTTCGGGCACGGGGGTGGTCCGGGCCACCCCGGGCACGGTCATCGTCGTGCCCCCGGGCTGCCCCCATGCCTTCGCCAACCCGACGGACGCCACGGCGAGGGTGTTCTTCCAGTCCTCCCCGCCGCCCGACCACGAGCGCTACTTCGAGGAGTTGCTCGAGATCCTGGCCGCCGGGGGCCCACCGGACCACGAGGCGATCGAGATCCTGCGGAAGCGCTACGACATCGAACAGCTCACCCCTTTGAGGCACCGGTGAGGGAGACGCCCCGCCGGCGCTACCGGATCGGCATCCCCGACAAGGTCCGGGCGATCACCAGCCGCTGGATCTCGCTCGTGCCCTCGAAGATGGTGTAGATGGCGGCGTCGCGGTGCATGCGCTCCACCGGGTACTCCCTGGTGTAGCCGTTGCCGCCGAGGATCTGGATCGCCTGCGCGGTGACCTTCTTCGCGGTCTCGCTGGCGAACAGCTTCGACATGGAGCCCTCGGCGGCCGTGAACTGCTTGCCGTTGACCGCCATCCAGGAAGCGCGCCAGACCAGCAGCCGCGCGGCGTCGATCGACGTACGCATGTCCGCGAGCTGGAAGGCGACGCCCTGGTTGTCGATGATCGGCCGCCCGAACTGCTCCCGCGTCATCGCGTAGTCGAGAGCCACCTCGTACGCGGCCCGGGCGGTACCGACCGCCATCGCACCGACCGCCGGACGCGAAGCTTCAAACGTGGCCATCGCGGCGTTCTTCACGCGCTCGCCGTTGCCGGCCTTGGCCCGCTCCCGCGCACGGGCGAGGCGCTCGTCGAGCTTCTCCTTGCCGCCGAGGAGGCAGGAGCCGGGGACGCGGACGTTCTCCAGGACGACCTCGGCGGTGTGCGAGGCGCGGATGCCGTGCTTCTTGAACTTCTGGCCCTGGGACAGACCCGGCGTGTTCGGCGGGACGATGAAGGACGCGTGGCCCTTGGAGCCCAGCTCGGCGTCCACGACCGCGACGACCACGTGGACGTTGGCGATGCCGCCGTTGGTCGCCCAGGTCTTGGTGCCGTTGAGCACCCACTCGTCCTTGGCCTCGTCGTACACGGCACGGGTGCGCATCGAGGCGACGTCCGAACCGGCGTCGGGCTCGGAGGAGCAGAACGCGGCGACCTTGACGTCGCCCGCGTCGCCGTACATCTGCGGGATCCAGGTGCCGATCTGCTCCTCGGTACCGTTGGCGAGGACGCCCACCGCGGCGAGGCCGGTGCCCACGATCGACAGGGCGATGCCCGCGTCGCCCCAGAAGAGCTCCTCCATGGCCATCGGGATGCCGAGGCCGGTGGGGTCGAAGTACTGCTGCGCATAGAAGTCGAGGGAGTAGATGCCGACCTTCGCGGCCTCCTGGATGACCGGCCAGGGAGTCTCCTCACGCTCGTCCCATTCGGCGGCCGCGGGGCGGATGACGTCGGCCGCGAAGCCGTGCAGCCAGTCCCGGACCTCCTTCTGTTCGTCGTTGAGCTCCATGGTGAACTCGGCCATGTCCCCTCCAGCGGCGGAACGTGCATGTTACTAGCGGTAACAAGAGTCTGTTACCGATCGGTAAGGAAAGTCAACTCCTGATGACGGGCCTGGAGCCCGCCAGCCCGTTCGATGTCAGGCTGCTGTCAGGTGTTAGTTTGCGCAGGCGTCACCGAATCAGCACGGGTGGGGAGAGCACATGGACACCACGCAGCGGACCGAGCAGCAACGGTCCGCCGACCGCCGACGGCGCGAGCTGCTGGAGGCCGCCGACCGGGTGGTGCTGCGCGACGGGCCGCAGGCCTCGATGAACGCCATCGCGGCGGAGGCGGGCATCACCAAGCCGATCCTTTATCGCCACTTCGGTGACAAGGGAGGGCTGTACGCCGCCCTCGCCAAACGGCACACCGACGCGCTGCTGGACTCGCTGCGGGCGGCGCTGGACGCCCCCGCCGAGCGCCGGGAGCGGGTCGAGGCGACCCTCGACACCTACCTCGCGGCCATCGAGGCCCGGCCTCAGGTGTACCGGTTTCTGATGCATCCGGCCGACGGGTCACCCGGGGAGCAGGGATTCGATGTCGGCAAGCACTCCGCTCCGCTGCTTCGGCGGATGGGCGAGGAGCTGGCCCAGGTCATCGAGGACCGATTGGATCTCGGGCCCGGGAGCCAGCAGCTCGCGCGGGTGTGGGGGCACGGGATCGTCGGGATGATGCACGCGGCCGGGGACTGGTGGCTGGGCGAGCGGCCTTGCTCCCGGGTCGAACTGGTGCGCAGTCTGGCCGACCTGTTGTGGGGTCGCCTCGCGGCGGCCGGCGACAAGATCGGCGGTCCCGGGTTCTGACGGCCGCCCCGCGCCCCTTCAGACCTGACCGCTCCCTTGGCGCCAGGAGGCTCGGGACACCTGGCGCATCAGCTTCCGCTTGCGCCGGCCCTCCACCCGGTCCGCGTACACGCGGCCTTCCAGGTGGTCGGCCTCGTGCTGCAAGCATCTGGCAAAGAATCCCGTGCCGTCGACGGTGATCGGCTCGCCGGCCACCGTGACGCCCTCGACCACCGCGTGGTCGTAGCGCTCCGTACCCGCCTCCAGGCCCGGGAGGGACAGACAGCCCTCCGGTCCCCGCAGCACGATGCCGTCCGCCTCGACCAGCCTCGGGTTCACCACATGGCCCAGATGGCGGACGTCCTCGTCGTCGGGGCAGTCGTAGACGAAGACGCGCAGCGGCTCGCCGATCTGGTTGGCCGCCAGGCCGACCCCCCTGGCCGCGTACATCGTGGCGAACATGTCCTCGACGAGGCGGGCGAGTTCGGGGCCGAAGTCCGTGACGTCCTCGCAACGGGCGTGCAGGACGGGGTCGCCGAGCAGGGTGAGGGGCCGGACGCGCCCGTGGGCGCCCGGGATGGAGCCGTGTCGCATGGCGGCAAGGGTACGGTCCTTTCTGACACGCGCATGCCGTCCACGGCTGTGACGCGGTCCCGGGATTCGGGAGTGCGAATGGATCTCGATAGGCTGACCACCTACCACGTTGCCGTACGGCAGAGGCGCGGCGCGTACGCAAGGAGGATCGAGAACTGATGGCAGGCAACTCGGACCCGCTCACGCCGCGGGCCAAGATCGCCGTGACCGCGGGCAAGGCGGTCGCGGCGGCGTCGCGCGCCGCGGGGCGCGGCAGCGGTTCGGTGATCGGCGGCCGGGTGGCGCTCAAACTCGACCCCGACCTCCTCGCCAGGCTCGCCCAGAACCTGGACGTCGTCCTCGTCTCGGCGACCAACGGCAAGACGACCACCACGCGGCTGATCGCCGAGGCGCTGCGCGCCGCCGGACCGGTCGTGTCCAACGCGCTCGGCGCCAACATGCCGGCCGGCATCACCTCGGCCCTCGCGGGCGGCTCCGACGCGCGCTACGGCGTGATCGAGGTCGACGAGAAGTACCTCGCGGGCGTGGCCCGGGACACCGCTCCCAAGTGCATCGCGCTGCTCAACCTCTCCCGCGACCAGCTGGACCGGGCCGCCGAGACCCGCATGCTCGCGGAGAACTGGCGTGAGGGGCTTGCCGGTTCCAAGGCCGTCGTCGTCGCGAACGCCGACGACCCGCTGGTGGTGTGGGCGGCCTCCTCCTCCCCCAACGTGATCTGGGTCGCCGCCGGTCAGATGTGGAAGGACGACGCCTGGTCGTGCCCGTCCTGCGGTGGCGTCATGCAGCGGCCCGGGGACGACTGGTTCTGCGGCGAGTGCGGGTTTAGGCGTCCCACGCCGAGCTGGGTGCTGTCCGGGGACCATGTGCTCGATCCGCACGGGTCCGCCTGGCCGATCCATCTGCAGCTGCCGGGGCGCGCCAACAAGGCCAACGCCGCCTCCTCGGCCGCCGTGGCCGCCGTCTTCGGGGTGCCGCCGCAGGTCGCGCTGGAGCGGATGTACCAGGTGCAGGCCGTCGCCGGACGCTACGACGTCGTCCAGTTCATGCAGCGCGACCTGAGACTCCTGCTCGCGAAGAACCCGGCCGGCTGGCTCGAGACGTTCAGCCTGATCGATCCGCCGCCGGCCCCGGTCATCCTCTCGGTGAACGCGCGCGGCGCCGACGGCACCGACACGTCCTGGCTGTGGGACGTCGACTACACGCGGCTGACCGGCCACCCGATCTTCGTCGTCGGTGACCGCAAGCTGGACCTCGCGGTGCGTCTGGAGGTCGCGAACCAGCACTTCCAGGTGTGCGAGAACCTCGACCAGGCCGTGCAGCTGGCGCCGCCGGGCCGGATCGAGGTCATCGCCAACTACACCGCGTTCCAGGACCTGCGCCGCCGCGTCGGCAACTGACCACGAAGGACGTTTCCATGAGCGACAACCAACTGCGGCTGGTGTGGATCTACCCGGACCTGCTGAGCACCTACGGCGACCAGGGCAACGCCCTCGTCGTCGAGCGCCGTGCGCGGCAGCGCGGTCTCGACGTGGCGCGCCTCGACGTGCGCAGCGACCAGCCGATCCCGACGTCCGGCGACATCTACCTCATCGGCGGCGGCGAGGACCGTCCGCAGCGGCTCGCGGCGGAGCGGCTGCGCCGGGACGCGCACCTGTACCAGGCGGTGAACAACGGCGCGATCGTGTTCGCGGTCTGCGCCGGCTACCAGATCCTGGGCCACGAGTTCGTCAACGACCTCGGGCAGCGCGAGCCGGGTCTCGGCCTGCTGGACGTGACGACGACGCGCGGCGAGGGCGAGCGGTGCGTCGGCGACGTCCTCGGGGACATCGACCCGCGGCTCGGTCTGCCGCAGCTGACCGGCTTCGAGAACCACCAGGGCGTCACCCACCTCGGCCCGACCGCCCGCCCCCTGGCCCGGGTCCAGCTCGGCAGGGGCAACGGCACCGGCGACGGCACCGAGGGCGCGTACAACGACACCGTGTTCGGGACGTACATGCACGGCCCGGTGCTGGCGCGCAACCCGCTGATCGCGGACCTGCTGCTGAAGCTGGCGCTCGACGTGAACGCGCTGCCGCCGATCGACGACCGCTGGTACGAGGCGCTGCGGGGCGAGCGTATCGCGGCTGCGCAGCAGCCTGCCTGACCTGGATGTTCACCTGATTTTCAGCGCACCGTCAGCAGCCCGTCTGACGGTACGTCCGCACAGGTGAGCAGGCACGTCCAGCAGGCGGACGCGTGCTACGGCCCCGCCCCCTCATGCCGCTAGGGTGGCGGGGATTCGAGCCGGACAGCGTGGTCCGGACCGGCCCACGTGGAGAAGGTTGTTTCGGGCTATGCGCATTGGTGTCCTCACGTCCGGCGGCGACTGCCCCGGCCTGAACGCCGTCATCCGGTCCGTCGTGCACCGTGCCGTCGCCGACCACGGCGACGAGGTCATCGGCTTCCGGGACGGCTGGAAGGGCCTCCTGGAGTGCGACTATCTCAAGCTCGACCTCGACGCGGTGGGCGGCATCCTGGCCCGCGGCGGCACGATCCTCGGCTCCTCCCGGGTCCAGCCCTCGCATCTGCGCGACGGCGTGGAGCGGGCCCGGGGCCATGTCGCGGAGCTCGGTCTCGACGCGATCATCCCGATCGGCGGTGAGGGCACCCTCAAGGCGGCCCGGCTGATGTCGGACGCGGGGCTGCCCATCGTGGGCGTGCCGAAGACCATCGACAACGACATCGCCGTCACCGACGTCACCTTCGGGTTCGACACGGCCGTCGGTGTGGCCACCGAGGCGCTCGACCGGCTGAAGACCACCGCCGAGTCCCACCAGCGGGTGCTGGTCGTGGAGGTCATGGGGCGGCACACCGGCTGGATAGCGCTGCACTCCGGCATGGCCGCCGGCGCCCACGCCATCGTCGTACCGGAGCGGCCCTTCGACATCGAGGAGCTGGCCCGCCGGGTCGGTGAGCGGTTCGAGGCGGGCAAGCGGTTCGCGATCGTCGTCGCCGCGGAGGGGGCCAAGCCCGCGCCCGGCAGCATGGACTTCGACGAGGGCGCCAAGGACGTCTACGGGCATGAGCGCTTCGCGGGGATCGCCCGGCAGCTGTCGATCGAGCTGGAGTCGCGGCTCGGGAAGGAAGCACGGCCGGTGATTCTGGGGCATGTGCAGCGCGGCGGCACGCCGACCGCGTACGACCGGGTGCTCGCCACCCGGTTCGGGTGGCATGCGGTGGAGGCCGTGCACCGGGGGGAGTTCGGCAACATGACGGCCCTGCGCGGGACGGACATCGTGATGGTGTCCCTCGCCGAGGCGGTCGAGACGCTGAAGACCGTCCCGCACGAGCGGTACGCGGAAGCGGAGTGCGTGCTCTAGTCGTCCGACGGTTCGACGCAGCCACGGTCACCCGTCCGGCCGTCGAACCGTCACGCTTCGGTGGCCCGTGCGCACTGGGCGCGGGCCGCCTCGGGCGTCTCCTCCGCCTCTGTTCGAATTGACACCCGGCTCCTGGGGCCTCGTACTGAACGCGCAGGACCACCCCCCATCTCTCCCCACTCAGGGAGCCCTTCCATGACGGTGCAGCAACAGCAGGTCACCCTTCCGACGGTGCTGGTGTACGAGGACGACCCCGGATTTCCTCCGCTGGTCAGCATGCCCGTACCGCATCCCGTGCCGCAGCTCGACATCCAGCCCTTCCCCACGGCCATCGCGGGCAACGCCCCGCAGCCGGACAGTGCCGGACCCGGCACCGAGGCCTTCCGGTACTGGGTGGCCGCCGACGCGCTCAGCAGGGCCAGTCAGACCTGGGCGCCGCTGGTCCCGACCGGTACGCACTGGCATCCGCGCGTCGGACGCCTCCTGACCGCGCACCTCGACGCGGGGAACGGCCTGAACGCCTTCTACGACCGTAGAGGCCTGTCGTTCTTCCGCCGCACGGTGGCAGGCGTCCTCGTCGCCACGTGCGAGAGCAACGAGATCGTCGAGCACGAGACGGGGCACGGAGTCCTCGACGCCCTCCGCCCCCAGCTGTTCGACACGGCGAGTGCGGAGACGGCCGCCCTTCACGAGGCGTTCGGTGACATCAGCGCCCTGCTGAGCTCGCTCCGGCTGGAATCGCTGCGGATCGCCGTGCTGGCCGAGACGCAGGGCGACCTCGAACTGTCCTCACGGGTGTCGAGGATGGCCGAGCAACTGGGCTGGGCGATCCGCCAGCGCCATCCGGAGAAGGTCGACCCGGACTGCCTGCGCAACATGGCGAACAGCTTCTTCTACCGCGACCCGGTGCTGCTGGATTCGGACGGTCCCGCGAGCATGCTCACCAGCGAGCCGCACTCGTTCTCGCGCGTGTTCAGCGGCGCGTTCCTGAAGATCGTCGCCGGGATCTTCCACCAGCAGGACCTCCAGGACCAGGCCGGTCTGGCCTTCTCCGCCGAGATGGCGGGACAGCTCCTGGTGGACGCCGTCGTGGCCGCGCCCGTGGTGTCCGCCTACTACGCGCAGGTCGCGGGCCACATGATCGCCGCGGACCAGCGCCGCAACGGCGGCAAGTACGGCCCCTCCCTGCGCTCGGCGTTCATCCGGCACGGCATCCTCTCCCTGGAGGCCGCCACGTCCCTCACCGAGCCGGAGCTGACCCGCAGGGCCGCCGCGATCGCCGAGACGACGCCCGGCGGCGCCGACGATCAGGGCCTGACGGCCGTGACGATCCAGGGCGCGACGTACGGCGTCACCCAGCCGCTCACCCTCTCCGCGCCGGCGCAGGAGCGACGCTTCGGCATCGCGGGCTCGGACCCGGCCGGCGGCTCGGTGCGGCCCTCCGACCCCGAGCGGGTCGCCACGTCGTTCCTCGAGGACCTCTTCCGCCGCGGCCGGGTCCGGGTGCCCGAAGAACACCGCTCCGCCACGGCGTTCGTCGACGACAGCGCGACCCGGCTGAAGACCCACGAGATCACGCGGAGCGACACCGGCGAGGGCCTGGCCCTGGTCCGGCGGTGCTTCGACTGAGCAGCCGGTGAGCAGTACGTCGGCTCAGTGCAGAAAGCGCAGACGACGGACGGAGAGCCGTCCGTCGTCCGTGCGCTCGACCACATGGGTCGTCCGGGGGGTGGGCTCCTCGCCCTCGTAGACGGCCTCGCCGCGCGCCAGCAGGTCGTCGATGAACTTCTCGGTCGCCCGGCGCTCGGCGTCGTCCTGCTCGGCGTCGGCGCGGGCCGTCTCCTCCACCGGCCCCCGCACGTCCACCGTGAAACCGGCGCGTTGCAGCGCATCGACGCCCCGTGTGGTCACCATGGCGAGCACGAGCCGCTCGGAGACCACCTCGGCGGGCACGGCCTCGGTCTCGTCCATGGCCGCGGTCAACGAGCGCAGGTCCTGGCCGGCGCGGATCTCGATCCGCGCCCGGAGCACGGGCCGGTCCTCCGCCGCCGCGAGGGCGAACACCGGGTGGGCCGCGGTGCGCATCCCCGCCTCCCGTGCGAAGCCGCGCTCCTGGGCGTCCTCGCCCACGAAGACGCACGCGTCGGCCGCCTCGCCGGTGGCGGCGACCGCCCGGTCGAAGATGCCGCGGCTGTCCTTCACTCCCCAGTGCACCAGCGCCGCGTCCGTGAAACGGCCGGGAAACGCCTCCGCCAGCGCCCGTGCCACGGCGGCCTCGGCCGACCCGGGGTTGGAGATGATGCCCTTGCGTGCCTCGCCCAGGGCGTCGAGCGCGGCGAGGACCCGCGGCAGGGGCCGCAGGGTCAGGGAGCCGTCGGGTTCCCTCCGGGGATCCGCCAGGGTCGCGCCGATGTCGAAGAAGATGACAGACATGGCACAAGCCTCCCCGCGGTGAACGCTTCCGAGTCGGGACCGCCCGAGTGAACCGCCCCGGTGCCGGAGGCCGCCGGGGGCTTCTCTACTCTGGTGGGCGGCAGGAAACGTACAACCCCCCACGAATCAGGAGCCGGCGGATGGATCACAGCGGGCACGGCATGACCATGGATCTGCCGCCGTTCACGCTGGGGCGGGGTCTTCAGTGGTCGGCGGACCCGTTCTTCCTCGTCGCCTGCCTGGTGGGGCTCGGTCTGTACGGCTGGGGGGTCGTGCGGCTGCGCAGGCGCGGGGACGCCTGGTCGGTGGGCCGGACGGTGTCGTTCGTCGTCGGTGTGCTGACCGTCGGGCTCGTGATGTGCACCCGGCTGAACGACTACGGGATGGTCATGTTCAGCGTGCACATGGTGCAGCACATGGTGATCAGCATGCTGTCGCCGATCCTGATCCTGCTGGGTGCGCCCATGACGCTCGCGCTGCGCGCGCTGCCGGCCGCCGGCCGGGGCCGCAAGGGGCCGCGCGAGCTGCTGCTGATGCTGCTGCACAGCCGCTACATGCGGATCATCACGCATCCCGCGTTCACCATCCCGCTGTTCATCGCGAGTCTCTACGCGCTGTACTTCACACCGCTGTTCGACTTCCTGATGGGCTCCAGGACCGGGCACGTCGCGATGATGGTGCACTTCCTCGCCGTCGGCGTGGTGTTCTTCTGGCCGATCATCGGCGTGGACCCGGGTCCGAACCGGCCCGGCTATCTGATGCGGATGCTGGAGCTGTTCGCGGGCATGCCGTTCCACGCGTTCTTCGGCATCGCGTTGATGATGGCCTCGCAGCCGATGGTCGAGACGTTCAAGAACCCGCCCGCCTCACTGGGCATCGACGCGCTGTCCGATCAGAACGCGGCCGGCGGCATCGCCTGGGCGTTCAGCGAGATCCCGTCCGTGCTGGTGCTGATCGCCCTGCTGTTCCAGTGGTACGGCTCCGAGCAGCGGCAGGCCAAGCGCAAGGACCGGGCCGCCGACCGCGACGGGGACCAGGAGCTGGAGGCGTACAACGCCTATCTTGCGTCGCTCCAGGCACGCGGGCGCTGAACCCGGGGCACCATGGAGGGGGACCCGCCCTGCCGAGGGCGGCCCTGAGGAGGGTGTCGCGATGGCCGGTACCACGGACAGTTCCACGAAGACCATGGGGGTGCTCACCGTCGGCGGGCTCGTCATGGTGACCGCCTACACGGTGGCGCTCGGCAGCAACGGCTGGCTGTGGTTCGGCTGGGTCGTGCTGGGGCTGATCACGCTCGCGATGGTGGTGACCAGGACGAGCTGATCACCCGGGGGTGAGCCGGGCCGCCGAGTGCACGCCCGGCTGGTACTTCGGAAGCCGGGCGGTGATCTTCATGCCCGCTCCGAGGGCGGTCTCGATAACCAGGCCGTGGTCGTCGCCGTAGACCTGGCGGAGCCGGTCGTCGACGTTGGACAGGCCGATGCCGCCGGACGGGCTCACCTCGCCGGCCAGGATGCGGCGCAGCGCGACCGGGTCCATGCCGGCGCCGTCGTCCTCGATGACGACCAGGGCCTCGGCGCCGGCGTCCTGTGCGGTGATCTGGATGTGGCAGGTGCCGGTCTTGCCCTCCAGGCCGTGCTTGACGGCGTTCTCCACGAGCGGCTGGAGACAGAGGAAGGGCAGCGCCACGGGGAGGACCTCGGGCGCTATCTGGAGGGTGACGGCGAGGCGGTCGCCGAAGCGCGCCCGAACCAGGGCCAGATAGTGGTCGATGGCGTGGAGTTCGTCGGCGAGGGTGGTGAAGTCGCCGTGCCTGCGGAACGAGTAGCGGGTGAAGTCGGCGAACTCCAGGAGTAGTTCGCGGGCGCGTTCGGGGTCGGTGCGCACGAAACTCGCGATCACGGCGAGCGAGTTGAAGATGAAGTGCGGGGAGATCTGGGCGCGCAGGGCCTTGATCTCGGCCTCGATCAGCTTCGTACGGGACTGGTCGAGGTCCGCCAGCTCCAGCTGGACGCTCACCCAGCGGGCCACCTCGCCGGCCGCCCGCACCAGGACGGCGGACTCGCGGGGCGCGCAGGCCACCAGGGCGCCGTGCACCCGGTCGTCGACGGTGAGCGGGGCGACGACGGCCCAGCGGACGGGACAGTCGGCGTGCTCGCAGGTCAGGCGGAAGGCCTCGCCGCGGCCGTTCTCCAGGGGGCCGGCGAGCCGCTCCATGATCTCGGCGCGATGGTGTGCGCCCACTCCGTCCCAGGCCAGCACCTCCTTCTCGTCGGTCAGGCACAGGGCGTCCGTGCCGAGCAGGGTGCGCAGTCTGCGGGCCGATCTGCGGGCCGTCTCCTCCGTGAGGCCGGCCCGCAGCGGGGGTGCGGCGAGGGAGGCGGTGTGCAGGGTCTGGAAGGTGGCGTGCTCGACGGGGGTGCCCAGTCCGCCCAGGCTTTCCGGGCGTGCGGTGCGGCGGCCCAGCCAGAAGCCCGCGGCGAGGAAGGGGAGGATGGCGATGCAGAGGCCCGCGAGGAAGCCGCTCATGCCGCCTGCTCCGCGGCCTTCGTCTCCGCCGCCCGCAGCTCCTCCGTGCGCAGTTCCTCGGGCAGGTGGAAGCGGGCCAGGATCGCCGCCGTGCCGGCGGGGACGCGGCCGGGGGTGGCCAGGGACACCAGGATCATGGTGAGGAAGCCCAGCGGGACGGACCACAGCGCGGGCCAGGCGAGCAGCGCGTGCAGGCCGCCCGTGCCGGGGAAGCCGGCCATGGTCGCGGCGACGGCGAGGAACGCCGACCCGCCGCCCACCAGCATCCCGGCGGCCGCGCCCGGCGGGGTCAGCCGGCGCCACCAGATGCCGAGGACGAGGAGCGGGCAGAAGGAGGACGCCGACACCGCGAAGGCCAGCCCGACCGCGTCGGCCACCGGCAGCCCGCCGACCAGCAGACTCGCGGCGAGCGGTACGGCCATGGCGAGCCCGGTGCCGAGCCGGAAGTGCCGTACGCCGCGGGTCGGCAGGACGTCCTGTGCGAGCACCCCCGCCACGGCCATCGTCAGCCCGGACGCCGTGGACAGGAACGCGGCGAAGGCGCCGCCGGCGACCAGCGCGCCCAGCAGGTCGCCGCCGAGGCCGCCGATGACGCGGTCGGGCAGCAGCAGGACGGCCGCGTCGGCGTCGCCGCTGAGGGCGAGTTCGGGGGCGTAGAGGCGGCCCAGGGCGCCGTAGACGGGCGGCAGGAGGTAGAAGGCGCCGATCAGGGCGAGGACGGCGACCGTGGTGCGGCGGGCGGCGACCCCGTGCGGGCTGGTGTAGAAGCGGACGACGACGTGCGGCAGGCCCATGGTGCCGAGGAACGTGGCGAGGATCAGTCCGTAGGTCGCGTACAGGGGGCGTTCCTCGCGGCCGGCGGCGAGGGAGGTGGACATGCCTCCGTTGCTGCCGCGTTCGGCGGTGGGGACGGCGGTGCCCGCGGCGAAGGTGAGGCGGGCGCCGCGCTCGATGTGGTGGGTGCCGGCGGAAAGGCGCAGTACGGCGTCGTCGTGCGGGCGGCCGTCGACCGTGCCGTCCACCGTCACGGTGAGGGGGCTCTCCAGCTTGAGGTCGAGGGTGTCGTCGACGCGGACGACGCGCTGGTCGCGGAAGGTGGCCGGTTCATCGAAGGCGCCGCGGGGCGCGCCGTCGCCCTGCCAGGCCAGGGTCAGGAAGAGGGCGGGGACGAGGAGCGCGGTGAGCTTGAGCCAGTACTGGAAGGCCTGCACGAAGGTGATGCTGCGCATGCCGCCCGCGGCGACGGTCGCCGTGACGACGACCGCGACGATCAGCCCGCCCAGCGAGTCGGGGGCGCCGGTGAGGACGGTCAACGTCAGCCCGGCGCCCTGGAGTTGGGGCAGGAGGTAGAGCCAGCCCACGCCGACGACGAAGGCGCCCGCGAGCCGTCGGGCCGGCCGGGAGGCGAGGCGGGCCTCGGCGAAGTCGGGGAGGGTGTAGGCGCCGGAGCGGCGCAGCGGGGCGGCGACGAAGAGGAGCAGGACCAGGTAGCCGGCGGTGTAGCCGACGGGGTACCAGAGCATGTCCGGGCCCTGGACGAGGACCAGTCCGGCGATGCCGAGGAAGGAGGCGGCGGAGAGGTACTCGCCGCTGATGGCGGCCGCGTTGAGGCGGGGGCCGACGGTGCGGGAGGCGACGTAGAAGTCGGAGGTGGTGCGGGAGATGCGCAGCCCGAAGGCGCCGACGAGGACGGTGGCGACGACGACCAGGGCGACGGCGGGAACGGCGAACGTCGAGTTCATCGCGGTACGGCCTTCATGTGTCCTCGCCCTTCACTTGTCCTCGACCAGCCGGATGAAGTCCCGTTCGTTGCGTTCGGCGCGGCGCACGTACCAGCGGGCGAGCAGGACGAGCGGGGCGTAGAGGCAGAAGCCGAGGACCGCCCACTGCAGGCGATGGGCGTCGGGCATCGCCGCGAAGAGGAGGGGCAGCGGGCCGACGAGCAGCATGAGGACGGCGAACACCGTGAGGGCGGCGCGCAGTTGGGAGCGCATGAGGGAACGGACGTAGGTGTGCCCGAGGGTGGTCTGCTCGTCGATCTCGGTGCGCGGGCGGTAGTAGCCGAAGGAGCGCCGGGTGCGGCGCGGCGGGCCGGTGACGACGACGCGCCGTTCGACGGGGTCCTGGGGCACGGCTAGGTCCTCCTCATCAGCAGGTCCCGCAGTTCGCGGGCGTGGCGTCGGCTGACCTGGAGTTCCTCGCCGCCGACCAGGACGCTCACCGTGCCCGCGTCCAGCCGGAGTTCGCCGATGTGGCGCAGGGCGACGAGGTGGCGGCGGTGGATGCGGACGAAGCCGCGGGCGCGCCAGCGCTCCTCCAGGGTGGACAGGGGGATGCGGACCAGGTGGCTGCCGCGGTCGGTGTGCAGGCGGGCGTAGTCGCCCTGCGCCTCGACGTGGGTGATGTCCTCGACGGCGACGAAGCGGGTCACGCCGCCGAGCTCGACGGGTATGTGGTCCGGGTCGGGCTCGTGCACGGGGATGCGCGGGGCGGCGGCGCCGCGCAGTTCGGCGGCCCGGCGCACGGCCTCGGCGAGGCGTTCCTTGCGGACGGGTTTGAGGACGTAGTCGACGGCCTTGAGGTCGAAGGCCTGGACGGCGAAGTCCTCGTGGGCGGTGACGAAGACGACCAGCGGCGGCCGCGCGAAGCCGGTGAGGAGACGGGCCAGGTCGAGGCCGTCGAGGCCGGGCATCTGGATGTCGAGGAAGACGACGTCGATGGCCTCGGGGCCGTGCGGGCCGGACTCCAGGGCGCGGTTGATGCGGCGCAGCGCCTCGGTCGCGTCGCCGGCGCCTTCCACACTGCCGATCCGGGGATCGGCGGTGAGCAGGTACAGCAGCTCCTCCAGCGAGGGGCGTTCGTCGTCGACGGCGAGGGCGCGCAGCATGAAGGTGGAGTGTAGGGGCGATCCGCACCGCTGGACATGTACCGGGGTGTGGACGTACGCCCTGGATACAGTGCCCGCATGAACAGCGCGCCCGCCCCTTTCGACGATCTCGACCGGAAGATCATCACGGCTCTGATGGCGAACGCCAGGTCGAGCTTCGCCGAGATCGGCACGGCGATCGGCCTGTCCGCGACGGCGGTCAAGCGCCGGGTGGACCGGCTGCGGGACACCGGGGTGATCACCGGGTTCACGGCGACCGTGGAGCCGTCGGCGCTGGGCTGGCGCACGGAGGCGTACGTGGAGGTGTACTGCGAGGGGGCCGCCCCGCCGAGGCGGCTGGCGGAGGTGGTGCGCAACCATCCGGAGATCACCGCGGCGATGACGGTGACGGGTGGGGCGGACGCGCTGCTGCATGTGCGGGCGCGGGACGTGGAGCACTTCGAGAACGTGCTGGAGCGCATCCGGGCCGAGCCGTTCATCCGGAAGACGATCAGCGTGATGGTGCTCTCGCATCTGCTGCCGGAGAGCCCGGAGGCGGGCGCGACCCAGCACGCTCCCGAATAAACCTGCGAAGACGCAGCGAACCTGCGTAGAACGGCCTCACCACGCAGCGTTCCTGCGCAGACACGCAATGCTCGTTCCTTGTCGTGCGTCCCCGCCAGTTCCTACCTTGGTGTCAACCCTCAGTCGACACCGCAGGAAAAGCGGAGGAACCCTCTGTGCCCGAGAGTGTGACCGACGACCGTGTGCAGCGCCCCCGGCGCTTCCTCGTCTGTGAACCCAGACACTTCGCCGTGCAGTACGCGATCAACCCCTGGATGCGTCCCGACACCCCGGTGGACGTCGATCTGGCCCAGACCCAGTGGCAGACGCTGATCAGCGCCTATCGGGCCCACGGCCACACCGTGGACGTCGTGGAGCCGGCTCCCGGTCTGCCCGACATGGTCTTCGCCGCGAACTCGGCGGTCGTCGTGGCGGGCCGGGTCTTCGGGGCCCTCTTCCACGCGCCGCAGCGGCGGCCGGAGTCCGTGCACTACGACACCTGGTTCAAGGCGGCGGGCTTCGACGTCCACCGGCCCGAGTCCGTCTGCGAGGGCGAGGGGGACCTGGTGTGGACGGGCCGGTACGTGCTGGCCGGCACCGGGTTCCGCACGACCCGGGAGGCGCACCGGGAGGCGCAGGAGTTCTTCGGTCACCCGGTGATCAGCCTGACGCTGGTGGACCCGCACTTCTACCACCTGGACACGGCGCTGTTCGTCCTCGACGACGACAACATCGCGTACTTCCCTCAGGCGTTCTCGGCCGGCAGCCGGGAGGTGCTGGCCCGGCTGTATCCGGACGCGGTGCTCGCCACCCGCGACGACGCCATGGCGCTGGGCCTGAACTCGGTCTCCGACGGCCGTCATGTCTTCATCGCCCCGCAGGCCGAGGTCCTCGCCTCCCGGCTCGCTGAGCGCGGCTATGTCCCCGTCCCCGTCGACCTCTCGGAGTTCCTGAAGGCCGGCGGTGGCATCAAGTGCTGCACGCAGGAGATCCGCTCATGACCGCACCCGTCGTCCCCGCGCGGTCCGCCGATGCCGCCTCCGGGCGTTCCTCCGCCGACCTGATCCGTGCCGAGGAGCCCGTCCTCGCGCACAACTACCATCCGCTGCCCGTGGTCGTCGCGCGCGCCGAGGGCGCCTGGGTGGAGGACGTCGAGGGCCGCCGGTACCTCGACATGCTGGCCGGTTACTCGGCCCTCAACTTCGGCCACCGGCACCCGCTGCTGATCGAGGCGGCCCACCGTCAGCTGGACCGGCTGACCCTCACCTCCCGCGCCTTCCACAACGACCGCCTCGCCGAATTCGCCGAGCGGCTGGCGGAGCTGACCGGTCTGGACATGGTCCTGCCGATGAACACGGGCGCGGAGGCGGTCGAGTCCGGCATCAAGGTGGCCCGCAAGTGGGCCTACGACGTGAAGGGCGTCCCGGCCGACCGGGCGACGATCGTGGTCGCCGCGGACAACTTCCACGGGCGTACGACGACGATCGTGAGCTTCTCCACGGACGAGACGGCCCGGGCGGGCTTCGGGCCGTTCACGCCGGGGTTCAGGATCGTCCCGTACAACGACCTGGCCGCGCTGGAGCGGGCCGTGGACGAGACGACCGCCGCGGTGCTCATCGAGCCGATCCAGGGCGAGGCGGGCGTCCTCATCCCCGACGACGGCTATCTCGCCGGGGTGCGGGAGCTGACCCGGGGGGCGAACTGTCTCTTCGTCGCCGACGAGATCCAGTCGGGGCTCGGGCGCACCGGGCGCACGCTGGCCGTCGAGCACGAGGGGGTCGTCCCCGACGTGCTGCTGCTGGGCAAGGCGCTCGGCGGGGGGATCGTGCCGGTGTCGGCGGTGGTGGCGCGGCGCGAGGTGCTGTCGGTGCTGCGGCCGGGCGAGCACGGGTCGACGTTCGGCGGAAATCCGCTGGCCGCGGCGGTCGGCACGGCGGTGGTGGAGCTGCTGGAGACGGGTGAGTTCCAGCGCCGGGCGGCCGAGCTGGGGGCGGTCCTGCGGGACGGTCTGACCGGGCTGGTCGGCAGGGGCGTCGTCGGCTTCCGGGCGCGGGGGCTGTGGGCGGGCGTGGACGTCGACCCGGCGCTCGGCACCGGGCGCGAGGTGAGCGAGCGCCTGATGGGCGAGGGCGTCCTGGTCAAGGACACCCATGGCTCGACCATTCGGCTGGCCCCGCCGCTGACGATCACCGAAGAGGAACTCGCCTCGGCGCTGTCGGCGTTGGAGCGGGTGCTGACCCGGGAGGCCTGAGGGATCCGCGGACCGGCCCCGCAGTCCCCGGGTGGCTCGGCGCCGGTCGCGCAGGCAGGGTGATGATTGAGTCAGGAGGTGGTAGACCACTCTCAGCGACAGAGAGGTCGACCGTGGGCACACACGACGAGGACGACGTTGCCCGTCGGCGGTTCGACGTGGCGGATGCCGCCCCCCTCCTGCTCGACGCGGGCGGTGTGGTCAGGGGCTGGACCAGGGACGCCGAGCGGTTGCTGGGGTATCCGGCGGCCGACGCGGTGGGCAGGGGGCTGGCCGGGCTGCTGACCAGGGCGGACGCCGCGCGGGTGCCGGACGTCCTCGAGCGGTGCCGTCGGGAGGGCGGCTGGGCCGGACTGCTGTCGGCCCGCCGCGGGGACGGCCGGCCGATCCCGGTCATGGCCCGGATCACCTCGGCCGACGAGCCCGGCGGCCCGACACGCTGGCTGGTCCTGCTGAACGAGCGCGGCGACGCCCCCGGCTGGAGCATGAGCCGACACGTGCTGGAGAAGATGGTGAGCGGCTCGCCGATCGGCATCGCCATCGTCGACACCGACCTGCGCTTCGTGTGGTCGAACGCGGCCCTCGCCCGGTTCGGCGGCGGGCCGCCCGAGCACCGGCTGGGCCTGCGGCTCGCGGACGTCCAGCCGGGTCTGGACTCCGAGGCCATCGAGGCGCAGATGCGGCGGGTGCTGCAGAGCGGGGAGCCCCTCGTCGGCTACGAGCACCTGGGGCATGTACGGGCCTCGCCGCACCGGGAGACGGCGCACATGCTGTCGTTCACCCGGCTCGACGACGACCACGGTCATCCCACGGGCGTGTACTACACGGTCGTCGACATGACCGAGCGCCACCGCGCCCGGCAGCGGCTGGCGCTGCTGGACCGGGCCGGCCGGCGCATCGGCCGTAGCCTGGACATCGGCCGCACCGCCCAGGAACTGGCCGACATGGCCGTGCCGGGTTTCGCCGACGTCGTCACCGTGGACCTGCTGGAGCCGGTCCTGCGCGGCGCGGAGCCCGCCCAGGAGCGACCGACGGACGCCCCGAAGAACACCGTCACCCTGCACAGAGCCGGCCGACGCACAGCCACCACCGACACCCCCACAGTCACCCACGAAACGGACTCACTCCCGCCCCAGAACGGCCCGGAAGGCCCCGTTCCCCCGCACGGGACGAGCCGGCCGACGGGCGGGACCGATGGCCTGGAGGACGCCACCGACACCCCCACGGTCGCCCACGGGACCGACTCGCCTCCGGCGCAGGACGGCCTCGAAGGGTCCGCCGCCCCGCGCGAGGCGGGTGGGGCGACGGGTGGGTGCGAGGGTTTCGGGGACGTCGCCGGTGACCCCGCCGTTGTCTATCCGGTCGACTCGCCGCCGGCGCGCTGTCTGGTGACGGGGCGGCCCTGGCGGGCCGAGCGGCTCACCGAGGGGTGGGGGTCGGCCGGGGCCTCCGCGGCCGAGCCGCCCAGTGTCCTGGTGGTGCCGGTCCGGGCACGGGGCACCACCCTGGGCGTGACCACGTTCCTGCGAGGCCACCGGCGCGAGCCGTTCGACGAGGACGACCTGGCCCTGGCCGAGGACCTCGTCTCGCGGGCCGCCGTCTGCGTGGACAACGCCCGCCGCTACACCCGCGAGCGCGACGCGGCCCTGGTGCTCCAGCGCAACCTGCTCCCCCGCCGGCTGCCCGAGCAGGAGGCGGTCGAGGTGGCCGCCTGCTACCGGCCGGCCGACGAGCTGACCGGCCTCGGCGGGGACTGGTACGACCTGATCCCGCTGTCGGCGGCCAGGGTCGCCCTGGTCGTCGGCGAGGTGCCCGGGCACGGCATCGACGCCGCCGCGGCCATGGGCCGCGTCCGCACCGCCGTACGCACCCTCGCCGCCCTGGACCTGCCGCCCGAGGAGGTCCTCGCGCACCTGGACGACCTGGTCACCCGCATGGACCACGAGGACGGCGTGGCGGCGGGAGAGGGGCGGGCGGAGCCGGGGGCCGAGGGGACGCAGACCGTGGGGTCGGCGTGCGTGTACGTCGTCTACGACCCGGTGGACGGGCGGTGCGCGATGGCCGCCGCCGGGCACCCCGCCCCGGCCGTCGTCCTGCCGGACGGCACCGTCACGTTCGTCGAGCTGCCGCAGGGGCCGCCGCTCGGCGTGGGCGGCCCGCCGTTCGAGTCGGCCGAGGTGACCCTGCCGGAGGGCAGCACGCTCGCGCTGCACACGGACGGGCTGCTGGCCCAGGGCGAGGACTGGTCGCTGGACACGGACCGGGAGCGGTTGCGGCTGGCCCTGGAACGGGCGTCGGACCGTCTCGACCTGCGCTGCCGGGCCGTGATCGACGCACTCGTCCCGGCCCGGCCGCACGACGACGTGGCCCTGCTGATGGCCCGCACGCACCGACTGGCCGTCGACCAGGTCGCCGACTGGGAGCTGCCCGCCGACCCGGCGGCGGTCGCCGAGGCCCGTAAGACCGCGAGCCGCCGGTTGGCGCAGTGGGGCCTCGCCGAGTTGTCGTTCACCACCGAGCTGGTCGTCAGCGAGCTGGTCACCAACGCCATCCGGTACGCCACCGGCCCGATCCGGCTGCGGCTGATCCGCGAGCGCACCCTGGTCTGCGAGGTCTTCGACGGCGGGGCCACCGCACCCCACCTGCGCCATCCGCGCACCACCGACGAGGGCGGGCGCGGACTGCTGCTGGTCTCCCAGGTCACCCAGCGATGGGGCACCCGTTTCCTCCCCGAAGGGAAGATCATCTGGGCCGAGCAGTCGCTCACCGATCCCGGCGTCTGAGCACAATCCCATATTCGTCACATCACATGAGAAAATGGCGCAATACCGGCGGATGGGACGCGAGCCATGAACGACACGGCGATCGACTACGCGGCGGTGTTCCAGGCCCTGCCGGGCATGGTGGCGCTGCTGACGCCCGAGCTGGTGTATGCGGACGCCAACGAGGAGTTCCTGCGCGCGACGGGCCGCAAGCGCGAGCAGATGATCGGCCGGCATCTCTTCGACGTGTTTCCCGACAACCCCAACGACCAGGCCGCGACCGGCATGCGCAACCTGGAGGCCTCGCTGCGCCGGGTGCTGGCCACCGGCGAGCGGGACGCCATGGCACTGCAGCGCTACGACGTCGAGTCGGTCGAGCGCCCCGGCGAGTGGGAGGAGCGCTACTGGAGCCCGGTGAACGCGCCGGTGCACGGTCCGGACGGATCGGTGGTGCTGCTGGTGCACCGGGTCGAGGAGGTCACCGAGCTGATCCGGGCCCGCGGCCGGCGCGGGGCGGGCGGGAACGGATCACAGGTCGACAGCCGGGGCCGGGGCCGCGTCCTGGAGGCCGAGCTGTACACCCGGGCCCGTGAGCTGCAGGAGCTCAACGAGCGGCTGCGCCGGGCGCACGCCCGCGAACGCGAGGTGGCCCTGGTCCTGCAGGAGGCGATGCTGCCGGCCCGCCATCAGGTCGGACACCACCGGGCGGCCGTGCGCTACCGGCCGGCCGTGGGCGCACTCAACGTCTGCGGGGACTGGTACGACCTGGTCGACCTGGTCGGCGGCAACCGCATCGGCGTGTCGGTGGGTGACGTCGTCGGGCACGGTCTGGAGGCCGCCGGGGTGATGGGCCAGCTGCGCAGCGCGCTCAGCGCGGCCTCCCGGGTCGCCGAGGGACCGGCGGAGGCGCTGAACGTCCTCGGGCGGTACGCGCATGTCGTGGACGGCGCCGAGTCCGCCACCGCGGTCACCACGTTCATCGACTTCGACCACCACACCATCACCTACAGCAGCGCGGGGCACCCGCCGCCGGTGCTCGTCCACGCCGACGGCCGCGTGGAGTTCCTCGACCAGGCCACCGATCCCCCGCTCGACGCCCGCCCCACCCCGGCCCCCCGACCCCAGGCGTGCACCTCCTACGACGACGGCGCCACCCTCGCCCTGTACACCGACGGGCTGGTGGAACGCCGGCGGGAGGACATCGACACCGGCGTGAACCGCCTCGCCGACGCCCTCGCCAGGCACCGGGAAGCCGACCCGGAAACCCTCGCCGACGCCGTCCTGTTGGAGCTGCTGCCGCCAGGCGGCGCAACCGACGACACGGCCCTGGTCGTCGTACGGCTATGACGGCGAGGACGGGCCGCGCACCTGGATCGGCACGGTTCCGGCCGTCGCCGCCTGCCCCTACACTGACACCCCACACCATGCCGGTTGACCTGCTGGAACACGGCCACGAGCCGATCCGCCGGACCCGAGGAGCGACTCCCTTGTTCTACTACCTCCTGAAATACGTGGTGTTGGGGCCGCTGCTCAAACTGCTCTTCCGCCCCCGCATAGAGGGTCTGGAGCATGTCCCCGAGTCGGGAGCGGCCATCATCGCCGGCAACCACCTGTCGTTCTCGGACCACTTCCTGATGCCCGCGGTCCTCAAGCGGCGCATCACCTTCCTGGCCAAGGCCGAGTACTTCACGGGCCCCGGCATCAAGGGCCGGCTGACGGCGACCTTCTTCCGCAGCGCCGGACAGATCCCGGTCGACCGTTCGGGCAAGGAGGCCGGCCAGGCGGCGATCCGCGAGGGCCTCGGCGTCCTGAGCAAGGACGAACTGCTGGGCATCTACCCGGAGGGCACCCGCTCGCACGACGGCCGCCTCTACAAGGGCAAGGTCGGCGTCGCGGTGATGGCCCTGAAGGCCCAGGCGCCGGTGATCCCCTGCGCGATGATCGGCACCTTCGAGGCACAGCCTCCCGGCAAGAAGATCCCCACCCTGCACCCCGTGGTGATCCGCTTCGGCAAGCCCCTCGACTTCTCCCGCTACCTCGGCATGGAGAACGAGAAGGCGGTGCTGCGCGCGATCACCGACGAGATCATGTACGCGATCCTGATGCTGTCCGAGCAGGAGTACGTGGACCAGTACGCGGCCGTCGCCAAGGCGGAGGAGGCCGCCGCGGCCAAGGCGGAGAAGGCGCAGAAGCCGGAGAAGCCGCAGAAGCCGCAGAAGCCGCAGAAGCCGCAGAAGGAACGGAAGTTCCGTCGGCTGCCGCTGAGTTGACGGCCCGGGTTGATGGTTCGGGTTGATGGTCCGAATCGATGGTTCGTCAAGATGCTTGAGGGGCGGCCGGATTG
The DNA here is from genome assembly GCF_044460385.1 of Streptomyces sp. NPDC050121. Lineage (NCBI taxonomy): Bacteria > Bacillati > Actinomycetota > Actinomycetes > Kitasatosporales > Streptomycetaceae > Streptomyces > Streptomyces sp. NPDC050121. Next base: position 292,010 of record NZ_JBITJV010000006.1, read on the forward strand.
CTCCGGTCGCCCCTCGTTGCCGTCGTGCTGCCGGTGGTTACGGCTTCGGCGTGGCGTGCGGCGTGCAGGTCACGTCCGCGGTGTCCAGCCTGCCGGTGAGGAGGTAGGCGTCCACCCGGGTGTTGATGCAGGTGTTGACCAGGCCGGTCACGCCGTGGGAGCCGGCGTCCTTCTCGGTGATCAGGCGCGAGCCCTTGAATCGCTGGTGCAGTTCGACGGCGCCGTCGTACGGGGTGGCCGCGTCACGCGTGGACTGCACGATCAGCACCTGCGGCAGGCCCTTGCGGGTCTTGACGTCCACCGGGGTCCGCTGCTTGACCGGCCAGGTGGCGCACGGCAGGTTCAGCCAGGCGTTGGCCCAGGTCATGAACGGGTAGTTCTTGTTGAGCGCCGTGTTGTCCCGGTCCCACTTCTGCCAGCTGGTGGGCCACTTGGCGTCGGTGCACTCGACGGCCGTGTAGACGGCGTTGCCGTTCTCCGAGGTGATGTTGCCGGCCGTGTCCGTGAGGTCGGGGGCGGCCGCGTCGACGAGGGCCTGGGTGTCCCCGGCGACGTACTTGCTGAAGACGGTGGCGACCGGGACCCACGAGGAGTCGTAGTACGGGGCGCTCTGGAAGAAGGAGATCAGCTCGGCCGGGCCGACGACCCCGCCGATGGGGTTCTTCTTGGCGGTGGCGCGCAGCTGAAGCCACTTGGCCTGGACGGCGGCGCGGGTGGTGCCCAGGTGGAAGGTCGCGTCGTTGGCCGCGACCCAGTCCTGCCAGTCCTTCCAGCGGCCCTCGAAGGCGACGTCCTGGTCGAGGTTGGCCTCGTACCAGATCTTCTCGCGGGAGGGGTTGACCACACTGTCGACGATCATGCGACGCAGATGGCCCGGGAACATGGTGCCGTAGACGGCGCCGATGTAGGTGCCGTAGGAGACGCCCAGGTAGTTGAGCTTCTTCTCGCCGAGGGCGGCGCGGATGACGTCCAGGTCGCGGACGGTGTTCGGCGTGGTCATCTGCGCGAGCACGGCCTTGCCGCTGCGCTCGGCGCACCCGTCCGCGTACTCACGGGCGAGCTTGCGCTGCGCGCGCTTGTCGGCCGCGCTGTCGGGGACCGGGTCGGCCTTGGGCGCCTTGACGAACTCCTGCGGGTCGATGCAGGAGATGGGCGCGGAGTGGCCGACCCCGCGCGGGTCGAAGCCCACGAAGTCGTAGGCCTTGGCCACGTTGGTCCACACGGGGGCCTTGGTGGTGACGCGGCGCGGGAAGCGCAGGCCGGAGCCACCGGGGCCGCCGGGGTTGTACACGAGCGCGCCCTGGCGCTCCTGGGGCGTGCCCGTGTTGCCGATGCGGTCGACGGCCAGCTTGATCTGCTTGCCGTTCGGCCTGGCGTAGTCCAGCGGCACGGTGACCCAACCGCACTGGATCGGCTTCTCCAGGCCCCAGTCGGCGGGGCAGTCCTGCCAGTCGATGCCGGCCTTGGCGGCGCGGTCCGCGGCGATCGCGGCGCCGCGCGCCTCACGGTCCTGCCCGGGGCGGCTGCTGGTCGCGCTCGCCGTGGGCGCCGCGACGGCGCCGGCGAGCAGCGTCGCGGCGACGAGTACACCGGCCGAGCCGAGCGCAGCGGTCCGTTTGGTCGGTCGTATGTCCCTCAAGTGGGCCCTCTCCCTACCTAGTTATGGCGGCAGAGGGATCCTCTCGGCTGTGAGGTGCCTGAGAACAGGTGCCGTTGACCTTCTTTGCCAATCCGATAACCGGAGCAGAACGTACCGCTCACCGGATGTCGAGCGCGGCGAGCGCCTCGTCCAGCACACGGCGCAGCCGCAGGCCGTCGGGCGCCACGGCGGTGACGAGGGCGGCGGGCCCGGCCAGCGGCATGACACAAGCCTGCTCCCCGAGGACCCGGGCCGCCACCGCCTGCTCGGCGAACTCGGGCCGGACGACGACGAGTTGGCCCAGGGCGCGGTGTCCCGCGAGTACGGCGGGCCCGTCCCAGCCACCGGGAGCGCCGGGCCCGCAGGCCAGCTCCTGATCGAGGACGACCCGCCCGGCGACCCGTACGACGAGCCGGCTGGTGAGCCGGCCGGGCTCCTCCCCCACCCGCCCGAGGACCTGCTCCTCGCGCAGCACGAGCCGGGCCCCGGCATCGAGGTCTGCCCGGGTGGCGACGAACAGGTCACTGCCCTTGGCCGAGATCAACTGCTCGGGCAGCCAGTGCAGTTCACCGTCGTCGGCGACCCTCAGGCGTACGTCGTAGTGGGCTTCGTCCTTGGTCTGGCCGGGCAGCGCGATGGTGGCGGCGGCCGATCCCACCCGCAGCCGGGCGCCGCTGCCTACGTCCGCCTCGACGGCGAAGCGGTCGCCGCCGAGGGGTCCGCTCATCGCTCCGACCAGCACGACCCGCGCTTGACCGCCCGTGCCCCGGGTGCGCCGCAGGGCGAGCGGCCCGTCGCTCTCCAGAACGGGCAGCGCGGTCCCCCCACGCCCGTCGCCGCGCGCCCCGATCCGCGCGGTGGCGTGCACCCCGCTCATGTCACGCCGTCCATGCGGCGAGCCTCGTCCGCACCCACGCGGCGACGTCGCTCACCCCGCTGTCGCCGCGCAACGACTGGAAGACGACGGGCAGTTCGGCGCGCTGGGCCTTGGCGTCGGCGGCCATCCGGGCGAGGTCGGAGCCGACGTACGGCGCGAGGTCGGTCTTGTTGACGACGAGCAGGTCGGCGGTGGTGACACCGGGCCCGCCCTTGCGCGGGATGTCGTCCCCGCCCGCGACGTCGATCACGAAGATCTGCGCGTCGACGAGCCCCTTGGAGAAGGTGGCGGTCAGGTTGTCCCCGCCGGACTCGACCAGCACGAGATCGAGCGGCCCGACGGCGTCCTCCAGATCCTCCACGGCCTCCAGATTGGCGGAGATGTCGTCCCGGATCGCGGTGTGCGGACAGGCGCCCGTCTCGACGGCGGTGATCCGCTCGGGTGGCAACACGGCTTCCCGGAGCAGGAACTCGGCGTCCTCGCGGGTGTAGATGTCGTTGGTGACGACGGCGAGGGACAGCTCGTCCCGCAGCTCCCGGCAGAGCGCGGCGACGGTGGCGGTCTTCCCGGACCCGACGGGCCCACCGAGCCCGATCCGCAGGGCCCGGCGCGAACCGTCGGACCGACGCGCGTCGGCACTGACGGCGGCGGGCCCGTGGGTGGAGTGACCAAGATGCACAACGGCTCCTGTTCAGCCGGTCTGGGCCGATTCAGCCTGTCCGGCGTTTGAGGACGAGGCCCGTTTCAGGGCCGAACGGGGTCTGGGGGCAAAGCCCCCGGGGATGGGACGGGAAGGGGCGGCGGGGGCGAGCAACCTAGGAGGCGAACAGCCGCACGGCCCAAGCCGCATGCACCTCCGCCCCGATCTCCAGCAGCGGCGCGGAAGCCGCAGGCAAGGCGTCGACCCCGCCCGCCGCCACCGCCGTGCCGGCGGACACCGCCCGGTCGACCACCCGGTCCAGCTCCGGCGCCAGCCGGGCCAGGACGGCACTCGCCTCGAACGGGTCCAGGCTCAGCAACCGCACCACGGCCGTCGCCGGCCCGCTCACGCTCTCGTACACCGAGCAGTACGCCGCGTCCTGCGCCCCCAGGCCGGCCGCCCGCGCGGTCAGGCCCAGGACCACCGGCTGGTGCGCCCCCTTGGGGAACTCCCGTGCCAGGGCGTCCAGTTCGGCGCTCGGCCAGGTCGCGCGGGCGGCCCGCATCAGTTGCCGGCCCAGTCGCCGTGCGGCCGTCCGCAGCGCCGGGGACGGTGTGCGGGCGTCCGCCGCCGCGTCCAGCTGCGCCGGGTCCGCCCCGGCGGCCGCGGCCGCGGCCAGCGCCGCGGCCACCAGCCCCGCCGTGTGCAGCCGTCCCCGGCAGAAGGCCTCCAGGCTCGCCGCGTCGGTGATCCGCCCGGCCTTGACGGCCTCCTCCGCCCCGCCGGAGTGCGCGTGCCCTCCGGCGGGGAAGCGGCCGTCGGCCAGGACCAGAAGTGCTGCCCCGCCCATCACGGACCACCTGTCGTCGACGTGTCCATCAGAATAGGAAGTACCGCTGGGCCATGGGCAGTTCGGCGGCAGGAGTCGCCTCGACGAGTTCCCCGTCGATGTGCACGGCGAAGCTGTCGGGATCGACCTGGACGCGCGGCCGGGCGTCGTTCTCCCGCATGTCCGCCTTGGTCACCGCGCGTGTGGAGTCGATGGCGACGAACTTCTTGCCCAGCTGGAGCCGTTCCGGCAGCCCGTCCTCGATGGCGAGAGGGGCCACGAAGTTGAACGAGTTCGACGCCGGCGCGCGCCCGATCGCCCCGTACATCGGCCGCGGCAGGATCGGCTGCGGGGTCGGGATCGAGGCGTTGGCGTCGCCCATCTGCGCGTACGCGATCTGCCCACCCTTGATGACGAGGTGCGGCTTGACGCCGAAGAACGCCGGCTCCCACAGCACCAGGTCGGCGAGCTTGCCGCCCTCGACCGAGCCGATCTCGCGGGCCAGGCCCTGTGCGAGCGCCGGGTTGATCGTGTACTTGGCGATGTAGCGGCGTACCCGGTGGTTGTCCGCGCGGCCGTCGCCGGGCAGCGCACCCCTGCGCCGCTTCATCACGTGTGCCGTCTGCCAGGTCCGCATGACGACCTCGCCGACCCGGCCCATGGCCTGCGCGTCGGAGGAGATGATCGAGATCGCGCCGAGGTCGTGCAGGACGTCCTCGGCCCCGATCGTGGACGGCCGGATCCGGGACTCGGCGAACGCCAGGTCCTCCGGGACCGCCGCGTTCAGGTGGTGGCACACCATCAGCATGTCGAGGTGTTCCTCGGCGGTGTTCACCGTGTACGGCCGGGTCGGGTTGGTCGAGCTCGGCAGCACGTGCGGCTCCGAGACGACGGTCATGATGTCCGGCGCGTGTCCGCCGCCCGCGCCCTCGGTGTGGTAGGCGTGGATGCCGCGGCCGGCGATCGCGGCGAGGGTGTCGCCCACGAAACCGGCCTCGTTGAGGGTGTCCGTGTGGATGGCGACCTGGATGCCCGTCCGGTCGGCGACGGTCAGCGAGGCGTCGATGACGGCCGGGGTCGACCCCCAGTCCTCGTGCAGCTTCAGGCCCAGCGCCCCGCCCCGGATCTGCGACAGCATCGCCTCCTGGGAGACGGTGTTGCCCTTGCCGAGGAACCCGATGTTCAGCGGGTACTGCTCCATCGCCTCCAGCATGCGCGCGAGGTGCCAGGGGCCGGGGGTCACGGTGGTCGCCTTCGAGCCCTCGGCCGGCCCGGTGCCGCCGCCCACGAGCGTGGTGACACCCGAGGACAGCGCCTCGTCGGCGATCTGCGGGCAGATGAAGTGGACGTGCGCGTCGACGGCGCCGGCCGTCAGAATGCGTCCGTTGCCCGCGATGACCTCGGTCTCGGGGCCGATGACCAGTTCCGGGTGGACGCCGTCCATCGTGTCGGGGTTGCCGGCCTTGCCGATGCCGGTGATCCGCCCGTCGCGGATGCCGACGTCGGCCTTCACCACACCCCAGTGGTCGACGATGACCGCGCCCGTGATGACGGTGTCGGGCGTGCCGTCGGCGCGCGTGGCGCGGGACTGGCCCATGGACTCACGGATGACCTTGCCGCCGCCGAAGACCGCCTCCTCACCGGCGAGGCCGGGGCCGCCGGAACGATCCTCCTCGATCTCGATCAGCAGGTCGGTGTCGGCGAGCCGGATGCGGTCGCCGGTCGTCGGGCCGAACAGGTCGGCGTAGGCGGCACGCGAGATCTCAGGCATCGAGGGCACCTCCGGTCTCCCCGCGCAGCCCGGGTACGACACGGGCGCCGGCAAGGGGGACGAGTTCGACGTCGACGGGGATCCCGGGCTCGAAGCGCACGGCGGTGCCGGCGGCGACGTTCAGCCGCTTGCCGCGCGCGGCGGCGCGGTCGAAGGCCAGGCCCGGGTTGGCCTCGGCGAAGTGGTAGTGGGAGCCGACCTGGACGGGCCGGTCGGCGGCGTTGAGGACGGTCAGCCGGGTGACCTCGCGGCCTTCGTTGTACACGACGGGCTCGTCCGCGAACAGGATCTCTCCGGGAATCATCGAGGCCCTTTCAGACGATCGGGTCGTGGACGGTGACGAGTTTGGTGCCGTCCGGGAAGGTGGCCTCGACCTGCACGTCGTGGATCATCTCGGGGATGCCCTCCATGACGTCGTCGCGGGTGAGCAGCTTGCGGCCGGAGGACATGAGCTCGGCGACCGTACGGCCGTCACGCGCGCCTTCGAGGATGTGCGACGTGATGAGGGCCACGGCCTCCGGGTGGTTCAGCTTGAGCCCACGGGCCCGGCGCTTCTCGGCGACGTCGGCCGCCACGTGGATCAGCAGCCTCTCCTGCTCGTGCGGGGTCAGTTGCACGTCCCACCTCACATCCTCGCTCCGGGCCGTGCGGGGCCCGGTTGCCGCGGCCACGGGGAAAAGTCCCTGGTGGCATGGACCGGCAGGCTAGTTGGACCGCGTTTCGGGCCTGTTAACCGGGCGGTGCCCGATGCATGATCGCGACAGCGGGCGGCGTCCCGCTCATCGACGCGCCCAGGTCCTCCCGCCGTATCCATCCCACGGCAAGGCCGCCCGGGACGGCACCGAGGACCGAACCGTATACAGCTCGCCGGCCGGCGGCGTCCTCACGAGGGGTTCGGCCCCCGGTGTTCCGCCGCGATGCCGAACCGCTGCTGTTCGCGGGGAGCGGACGCGACCTCGCGCACGGCGGAGACGGAGCGGATCACCGGCTCCTCCACGGGCCGGTCCAGCTCGTCGAGTCGCTCCAGGTCGGCGGCGGAGACGAGGGCGACCAAGGGCTTGCCGTGCCGTGTCACGACGACGCGCTCTCCGCCGTACACCACGCGGTTGATCAGGTCGGCGAGTTCAGCCCTGGCTTGCGTCACCGGAATCTCGTAGGCCATACCCCCATTCTAACGTCACGTACGTCCTGTACATTTTTTACAGATGCGCCCGACACAGAAGGAGGGGCTTTCCGATGACCCGACCGTCCGCCCGCCATGTCCTGCCCGAGTTCACCGAACGCACGAGCTTCGGCAGCCGGACGATGGATCCGTACTCGAAGCTGTTGGAGGAGCGGATCGTCTTCCTGGGGACGCCGATCGACGACTTCTCGGCGAACAACGTGATGGCCCAGTTCATGTACCTGGAGCACAAGGACCCGGACCGGGACATCGCGCTGTACATCAACTCCCCCGGCGGCTCGTTCAGCGCGATGACCGCCCTGTACGACACGATCCGGTACGTCACCTGCGACGTGGAGACGACCTGTCTGGGCCAGGCAGGTTCGTCGGCGGCGGTGCTGCTCGCGGCGGGCACGCCGGGCAAGCGGTTCGCGCTGCCGGGCGCGCGGATGACGATCCGCCAGCCGTCCCTGCCCGAGCCCGTCGAAGGACAGGCCAGCGATCTCGCCATCCAGGCCGATGAACTGGCGCGCATCCGGGCCACCCTGGAGGGGATGCTCGTCCTGCACACCGGGCGCAGCCCGGAGCAGGTCAGCGCGGACATCGAGCGCGACAAGTTCCTCACCGCCCCGGAGGCCCTGGCGTACGGCCTGGTGGACGGCATCGTCTCCACCCGCAAGACCTCGGCCGGCCAGGGCGGGAGGTGAGGGGCCGATGGTGCCCGAACTGCCGCCGCTGCCCGCGTTGACGCGCGCCGAGGCCGAGTTGGTCGACGGTTACCTCGACGTCGTCGACCTGCTCGGCCGTATCAACCCCGCCCACCACGGCGACACGTACCGCGGGCTGCGGGCCGCCCAGGCGCTGGTGAGCAAGGCCGCCGTACTGCGTGACGCGCTGGCGCTGATGCACCAGCGGGGCGAGAACGAGCTGCACGCCCCGACGCTCGCGCGGGCGCTGCGCGTCCTGGACGGGGAGCGCCGCACGGCGCGCGTCACGGTGCCTCCGCTCTCCGACAGTTGACGCGACCCGGCTCCGGCCGGGCGGTCCGCGCCCCGTGCGTGCCGTCCGGCCCGGAGTTGAAACGGACCAGACGGGCGACCCCCGTTCGGCGTAGCGTGCGCTGCCTTCCACGGCCGGTAGAGGTTGCGCAAATGGACGCTCTTCGGGCGGAATAAAGGGCTCCACCGCTGGTCCGGGGCCCTGTGGCCGCCTTGACACCTGATCGGCCATCAGGGTGTCCACCCGAACGGGTGAGTGGTGAGTAACCCCACAAATCCCCGGTTCCGTTGGGATTTTCGGACATCCGTGAGCCAAGATCCCTGACTGACGACAAGCCCCCGCCACAAGAGGCGGGGCGGTCCGGGCGGACGCCGAGTCCTGCCGCCGCCCGGACGACCGGTCGACAGAAGTGCATCGGCAGGAGTGGAGGACCCAAGCACGACGGGTCGCCGGAACGGTCACGCCATGACCGGGCCGAGCAGCCCTTGGGGTGAAGCCGCGTCAGCGGCCGGGCAACTTCGCCAGCCCGAATCCGACAGGTCATCCTTCACAGGCGGCTGACGAAGGGTTGCGCATGACTGCGCTCAATCGTGTCCCGTCGCTCATGGTCCGGGCCGGTACGGCCTCGGCCTTCGCCATCGCCGCCGTCGGCGGCTCGGTCGTGGTTCCCGGGCTCGCCCCGGACGCCTCGGCTGCCACACCGGCGACGAAGGCACTCCAGATCGCGGCCTCCAAGAAGGGCGCTCCGTACAAGTACGGGGCCACCGGGCCGAAGAGGTTCGACTGCTCCGGGCTCACGCTGTACTCGTACAAGAAGGCGGGCAAGACCCTGCCTCGGACGGCGGCCCAGCAGTACAACAAGACGAAGCACATCTCGGCGTCCAGCCGCAAGGCGGGCGACCTCGTGTTCTTCCACTCGGGTTCGAACGTGTACCACGTCGGGATCTACGCGGGTAACGGCAAGATCTGGCACTCGCCGAAGACCGGGGACGTGGTGAAACTGCAGAAGATCTGGAGCAAGAGCGTCTGGTACGGCCGGGTCCGCTGAGCCATCGGGTCCAGTGAGCCTCCCGGGGCGACGCCGGCGTCCCTGACGCGCCGTCACCGCCCCGGGATCTCGCCCTCCGCCGGGGCAGTCAGGGCTCCGGCCACCGGCTCCGCCGCCGGGACGGTCCACGGGAGTACGACGGTGACCGTCTTGCCGCCCTCCCGGGTGGGCCGCACTCTGAGCTTGCCGCCGCACTCCGCGGTCAGCCAGCGAATGATCACCAGGCCTCGGCCGTTGTCCTGCTGGACGGCGGCCGGCAGTCGTTTCGGGAAGCGCGGGTGGCTGTCGGTGACGCCGATGCGCAGCTGTTCGTCACGGTCGAGGACGAGGTCCACCGTGAAGGTGGGTGACTGCCCGAAAGTGTGCTGTACGGCGTTGGTGGCGAGTTCTGAGACGATCAGCCGGACGGTGTCGGCTGCCTCCGTGTCCGCCGGCAGACCCCACTCCCCGAGAGTGCCGACCACGAAGCCGCGTGCCGTGGAGACCGAAGCGGGATCGCTCGGCAGAGTGACGGATGCTTCCAGGTGATCTGCCATGGCGACGTCGTCCCTTTCCCACGGGACCGAAGTCCGACACGGTGCGTGTGGTTCGAGTACGGTCCCGGACTGGTGCTTCTTCGCCAGACTGCCATTACCACGCCGGTCACGGGTGGCGATCCACCAAGTTATGCATATATCTGTCGCTCGATGCGGTGAACTCTGCGACGACAGAGCGTATTTGGACGGCCCGTAAGGAGTAAGGAGGAGCCCATGCAACACGGTCCCGCGGTGCGCCGCCGGAAACTGGGCGCCGAACTGCGCACACTGCGTACCCAGGCGGGCCTCACCAGTGGTGAGGCGGCCCGGCTCGTGGGCTGGCACCAGTCCAAGGTGAGCCGCATCGAGACCGGCACCAGTGGGTCAAAACCGGCCGATGTGCGGTTACTCCTCGACGCCTACGGCGTGGCCGATCCACAGCTGCGGGAACTGATGCTGGCGCTGGCGGGCGCCGAGGGCAGCGGCGGTCGAGACCACTGGTGGCACGCCTACCGGGGGGTGCTGCCGCCCACCTACCGTGACTTCATCAGTCTGGAGTCCCAGGCGAGCGCGATGCGCACACTGGAGACGAGTGTGGTACCGGGGCTACTGCAGACGCCCGAGTACGCGCGCGCGGTGACCAGGGCCGCAGTGGAGGGCGTCGACGAGGAGCAGCTCGACACCCTGGTGGAGGTACGGCTGGCCCGCCAGGACGTGCTGCGCGCGCAGCCGCCGCTGGAGCTGAACGCGGTGCTGGACGAGGCGGTGCTGCGGCGGGAGGTGGGCGGGCCCGAGGTGATGGCGCATCAGCTCGGCCGGCTGGTGGAGGCGGCCCGGCTGCCGCAGGTGAGACTTCAGGTCCTGCCGTTCTCCGCCGGGGCGCATATCGGCCTAACCGGCCCTTTCGTTATCTTCTCATTTTCGCGCACTTCTGATCTGGATGTGGTTGTTCTCGACCACTTGACGAGTAGCGTCTATCTCGAACGGAAAGAAGACCTCCAGGCCTACACCGAGGCCTTCAACGCCCTTCGGGCGCACGCCCTTTCGCCCGGGGACTCATCGGATTACATCGCCGCGATAGCCGACGGCGCGTAAGGAGGCACCATGTCCGCACTACCGCGGAACGTACCTTCCAGTACCGATTCCGATCATCTCCCGCAGGTGCGGTGGCTGCGCAGCAGCTACAGCACGGGAGCGAACAACTGCGTGGAGACCGCCCGGCCGGCCATCGGCCCCTGGGCCGGCCTGCTCGCCGTACGCGACTCCAAGGACCCGGCCGGACCCGCCCTGCTCTTCTCCCCCGAGAGCTGGACGGGCTTCACGGCGGCGTTCCGCTGAGCACACCGCAGCACACCACACCGCAGTAGTCGGCAATCGGTGCTCAGCGGCGACCCACGGCCGTGTCACGCCGACTCATGGTCGTGTCTCGTCGATCACCCGTACAGCGCGTTCCAGCTCGGCCCCGGAGAGGTCCGCACGGGCGGTCAGCCTCAGGCGTGAGATGCCGTCGGGCACGGAGGGAGGACGGAAGCAGCCCACGGCCAGGCCTGCCGACCGGCAGTCCGCCGCCCACCGCACGGCCTCCTCCGGGGACGGCGCACGCACGGAGACGACCGCGGCGTCCGGACGCACCGCTTCCAGGCCCGCGGCCGTCAGCCGGGAGTACAGCTCGTCCGCCACCGCACGGGCGCGCGGCGCGCGCTGCGGCTCCGCGCGTAGCAGCCTGAGGGCGGCCAGCGCCGCGCCCGCCGCCGCCGGGGCCAGGCCGGTGTCGAAGATGAACGTCCGAGCCGCGTTGACCAGATGGTCGATCACGCGCGCGGGGCCCAGCACCGCACCGCCCTGACTGCCGAACGACTTCGACAGCGTGACCGTGACGACGACGTCGTCGGCGCCCGCGAGACCCGCCGCGTACGGAGCGCCTCGGCCGCCGTCCCCGAGCACGCCGAGCCCGTGGGCGTCGTCGAGGACCAGTCCGGCGCCGTGCTCCCGGCAGGCGGCCGCGAGGGCCACCAGCGGGGCGGCGTCGCCGTCGACGGAGAAGACCGTGTCGGAGACGGCCACGGCCGGACCGTCGTGCGTGCCGAGCGCCTTGCGCACCGCCTGCGGGTCGGCGTGTCCGACGACCTGGGTGGCGCCGCGGGCCAGTCGGCAGCCGTCGATGAGCGAGGCGTGGTTTCCCGCGTCGGAGACGATCAGCGAGCCGTGCGGGGCCAGCGCGGTGACGGCGGCGAGGTTGGCCGCGTACCCGGAGGAGAACACGAGGGCCGCCTCGAACCCGCAGTGCTGCGCGAGCTCCCGCTCCAGCTCGCCGTGCAGCTCGGTGGTGCCGGTGACCAGTCGGGAACCGGTCGCGCCGCCGCCCCACGTCCTGGCGGCCTCCACGGCCCCCGCCACGACCCGGGGATGCCGGGCCAGACCCAGGTAGTCGTTGCTCGCGAGGTCGAGGAGCGGCGAGTCGGCCGGGCGGGGCCGCAGCGTCCGCACAAGTCCGGCGCGGCGGCGCAGCTCCGCCTGCTCGTCGATCCAGCCGAACGCCATGGGTCCTCCGGGCTTTTGTAGGTAGCGGACAGACACTAGCGGCAGCGATCGCCACCCATGGTGTGGCAATACCCACACGTCGAAGCGGGTGTGTTGTGCGATCCCTACCTTGGCCCGAAGCGGGTGCGTAGGACAGGATCGGCTCTCATGGACCTGCTGAACACGCTGGTGGACAAGGGGCTTCGGCGCGAGCTGCCGACCCGCGAGGAAGCTCTGGCCGTCCTCGCCACTTCCGACGACGACGTGCTGGACGTGGTGGCCGCGGCCGGGAAGGTGCGCCGGCACTGGTTCGGGCGACGGGTGAAGCTCAACTATCTCGTCAACCTCAAGTCGGGCCTGTGCCCCGAGGACTGCTCGTACTGCTCGCAGCGGCTCGGCTCCACGGCCGGGATCCTGAAGTACACCTGGCTCAAGCCCGACGAGGCCTCCCGGGCCGCCGCGGCGGGGCTCGCGGGCGGGGCCAAGCGGGTCTGTCTGGTGGCGTCCGGGCGCGGTCCGACGGACCGGGACGTCGACCGGGTGGCCGGCACCATCAAGGCGATCAAGGAAGAGAACGAGGGCGTCGAGGTGTGCGCCTGTCTGGGCCTGCTCTCCGACGGCCAGGCCGAGCGGCTGCGCGAGGCGGGCGCGGACGCCTACAACCACAACCTGAACACCTCCGAGTCGACGTACGGGGACATCACGACCACGCACACGTACGCCGATCGGGTGGACACGGTCAACAAGGCGCACGCGGCCGGCCTGTCGGCCTGCTCGGGTCTGATCGCCGGCATGGGCGAGAGCGACGAGGACCTCGTCGACGTGGTGTTCTCGCTGCGCGCGCTGGACCCCGACTCGGTGCCGGTCAACTTCCTCATCCCGGTCGAGGGCACCCCGCTGGCCAAGGAGTGGAACCTCACCCCGCAGCGGTGTCTGCGGATCCTGGCGATGGTCCGGTTCGTCTGCCCGGACGTCGAGGTGCGCATCGCGGGCGGCCGCGAGGTCCATCTGCGCACCATGCAGCCGCTGGCCCTGCACCTGGCCAACTCGATCTTCCTCGGCGACTACCTCACGACCGAGGGCCAGGCCGGCAAGGCCGACCTGGAGATGATCGCGGACGCCGGGTTCGAGGTGGAGGGCGCGGGCGAGGTCACGCTGCCCGAGCACCGGGTGACGGCGGGCGGTGACTGCGGGTCCCACGAGGGCGGCGGCTGCGGTGCGCACGAGAGCGCGGGCTGCGGATCCCACGAGGGCGGCGGCGTGTGCGGTGGCGCTGCCGTCGCTGAGGCTCCCGCGGTGAGCGAGCCGCGTACCGACCTGGTCGCCGTGCGCCGCCGCGGCGCCGGTACCGACCTCGCGCCCAATGCCTGAGCTGCCCGTCTCCGAACTGCTCGAACTCGACCGGCGGCATGTGTGGCATCCCTACGGTCCGATGCCCGGCCGGGTGGACCCGCTCGTCGTCGCGTCGGCGAGCGGGGTGCGGCTGCGCCTCGCGGACGGCTCGGGTGAGCTGGTCGACGGCATGTCGTCCTGGTGGTCGGCGATCCACGGCTACAACCACCCCGTGCTGAACGAGGCCGCGCGCGAACAGCTCGGGCGGATGAGCCATGTGATGTTCGGCGGGCTGACCCACGAGCCCGCGGTACGGCTCGCGAAGCTCCTTGTCGACATGTCGCCCGACGGTCTGGAGCATGTCTTCCTCGCCGACTCCGGTTCGGTGTCGGTCGAGGTCGCGGTGAAGATGTGCCTGCAGTACTGGCGTTCGCTGGGCCGCCCGGGCAAGCAGCGGCTGCTGACCTGGCGCGGGGGCTACCACGGCGACACCTGGCAGCCGATGTCCGTGTGCGACCCCGAGGGCGGGATGCACGACCTGTGGACCGGGGTCCTGCCCCGGCAGGTGTTCGTGGACCCGCCGCCGGTCGAGTACGAGGAGTCGTACGCGGAGCAGCTGCGTGCGGCGATCGAGCGGCACGCCGACGAACTGGCCGCGGTGATCGTGGAGCCGGTGGTGCAGGGCGCGGGCGGGATGCGGTTCCACTCCCCCGCGTATCTGCGGGTGCTGCGCGAGGCGTGCGACGCGCACGACGTGCTGCTGGTGTTCGACGAGATCGCGACCGGGTTCGGGCGCACCGGCGCGCTGTTCGCGGCGGGGCACGCGGCGGTGACCCCGGACGTGATGTGCGTCGGCAAGGCGCTGACCGGCGGCTATATGACGATGGCGGCGACCCTGTGCACCTCCCGGGTGGCCGACGGGATCTCGCGGGGCGAGGTGCCGGTGCTGGCGCACGGGCCGACGTTCATGGGCAATCCGCTCGCGGCCGCCGTCGCCTGCGCCTCCATCGAACTGCTGCTCGGACAGGACTGGCTCGCGGAGGTCAAGCGGATCGAGACCGGACTGCGGGACGGGCTGGCCCCCGCCCTCGACATCCCGGGCGTCCGGGACGTCCGTGTCCTCGGCGCCATCGGAGTCGTCCAGCTCGACCACGCGGTGGACATGAAGGCGGCCACGGCGGCGGCCGTGCGGGAGGGCGTCTGGCTGCGCCCGTTCCGCGATCTGGTCTACACGATGCCGCCCTACGTCACCGGTGACGTGGACGTGGCTCGGATCGCGCGCGCGGTGTGCGCCGCGGCGCGGGAGGGATGAACATGCCGATCCTGGTGATCACGGGGACGGGCACGGAGGTCGGCAAGACCGTCACGACGGCCGCGATCGCCGCGTCGGCGCTGGCGGCGGGGCGCTCGGTGGCCGTGCTGAAGGCCGCGCAGACCGGCGTCGGGCCGGACGAGCCCGGGGACGCCCACGAGGTCGCGCGGCTCGCGGGAGCGCTCACGGCGGCCGAACTCGCCCGCTATCCCGAGCCGTTGGCCCCGGCGACGGCGGCACGCCGGGCGGGCCTCGCGCCGGTGCGGCCGTACCAGGTGGTGGAAGCGGCCCAGAAGCTGGCGACGGACCACGACCTGGTGCTCGTCGAGGGCGCGGGCGGTCTGCTCGTACGGTTCGACGAGGCGGGCGGGACGCTGGCCGACGCGGCGCAGGCGCTGCGGGCGCCGGTGCTGGTGGTGGCGTCGGCGGGGCTCGGCACGCTGAACACCACGGAACTGACGGCCCGTGAACTGCGCTCGCGAGGCGTGGAGTTGCTGGGCGTCGTGATCGGCAGCTGGCCCGACTCCCCCGACCTGGCGTCCCGTTGCAACGTGGCGGACCTGCCGGAGGTGGCCGGGGCGCCCCTGTTGGGCGCGCTCCCGGCCGGATCGGGTGCGCTCGCGCCAGCCGACTTCCGTACCGCGGCGCCCGGTTGGCTGGCGCCGCGCCTGGACGGGACGTGGGAGGCGCAGACGTTCCGGACGGGAACCGGTTTCGGCGCTTAGGGTCTGTCGTCGGCGTCCGCGAGCAGCCGTACGAGTTCGATGCGGGAGCGGATGCCGAGGCGGGTGAAGACGCCGCGCAGATGGTGGTCGATGGTGCGGGGGCTGAGGGCGAGGCGGGCGGCGATCTCGCGGTTCGTGGCGCCGTCGGCGGCCATGCGGGCGACCAGTAGTTGCTGCGCGGTCAGGTCGGTCGTCGGGCGTCGGGCGCCACCGGCCGGCGCGGCCGCGGGCGCGCCGAGTGCGCGGAGTTCGGCGCGGGCGGCCTCCGCGCAGTGCGGGGCGCCGAAGGAGTCGAACGCCGCCAGGGCGCTGTGCAGCCGGTCGCGGGCCTCGGTGCGCCGGCGCAGTCTGCGCAGGGCACTGCCGAACAGCAGCTCCGTGCGGGCGCGTTCGACGGCGCGGGCGCCTTCGGCGTGCAGGTCGAGGGCTGTGCGGTAGTGGTCGAGGGCGTCGGCGCCCGGGCTGAGCAGGGCCCGGCAGCGGGCGCTGAGGGCGAGGTCGTCGGGGCTGCCGACGGCACGGGCCCAGCGGTCGTAGTCGGCGTGCGCGGCACGGGCGACGCGGGTGTCGCCGGTGCGGGCGGCGGCCTCGACATAGTGCGGGGTGGCGAGGTGGCGGATGGCCCGGTGTCCGTGGCCCGGGCCGGAGGCGGCGAGGGCGCGCAGCCGGGTCGCGGCGGCGTCGTAGCGGCCGGAGCCGAGGTCGAGGTAGGCGAGGGCCCACTGGGCGAGGGCGGCGGGCAGGCCCAGCCCGTGGGCGAGGGCGTACGAGCGGGCGGCCGCGGCTCGCTCCCGGCACAGGTCGCCGTCGCCGGTGAGCGCGGCGAACATCGCCAGGGCGGCCTGGAGATGGCAGGCGCCGTTGTCCTGTCCGGTGGCGTACGCCTGCCGCAGGGCGTCCAGCGCGGCGGTCTCGGCGGCCCGCGGGCGGCCGGTCCAGAACTCGGCGTAGGCGCGGAACTCCATGGCCTGGGACACGGCCGTGGTGAGGCGCCGGGCGCGGGCGGCGGCGGCCGCGCGGACGGTGGCGGTGGCGGCGCGGGGGTGGTCGCCGAGCATCAGCGCGGCGATGCCCGCGTGGACGAGAAGGGTGGGGTCACCGCCGGGCCCGCACCGTCCCGCGGTCGCCTCCAGCAGAACGCGCGCATCGTCGTACCGCCCGTCGACGGCCGCGGCGATCCCGCCCGACACACCCGGCGGGTCCACGCCCAGCTCCCTGGCGACCGCCACCACTTCACGACATCGACGCAGGTCACCGGTGTAGACGGCGGCTTCGGCGGCGCGGGCGAGGAGGTGGGAGGCGGGGGCGAGGGGCGCCGGCGGGACGGCGTCGCCGGCGCGCCGCGTGCGCGCCGCGCCGGCCAGCAGGGCGTCGAAGGCCTCCGTCGCGTTGCCCGTGCGCAGGGCGAGGATGCCGGTGAGGGCGCCCGAGTGTGTGCGGGCGGCAAGGGTGCGGGAGCGGTCGCCGTCGCCCGAGTGCCAGGCGTCGGTCGCCGCGTCGGCGAGGAGGCGGGACTGTTCGCGGGGGTCCGCGCAGAGCGCGGCGGCGCGTTCGGCGAGGGCGCCCGAGAGGGCCGGCTCCGCGGCGGCACGTGCCTGGGCGGCCGCCGCCGTCAGTTCCGCGGCGAGCCGCGCGCTGGGGCCGAGCGCGCCCGCGCCCCGGTGCCAGGACCGCCGGGGCGTCTCCGCCGGCCCGTGCAGAACGCGGGCGAGCAGTCGGTGGACGTCGCGCCGGTCGGCCGGAACGGCCGTCTCGTAGGCGGCGATCCGGGTCCAGGCGTCGCGGAAGCCGACGCCGCCGGCCGTGGCGTAGGCGAGACCGGCCGTCTCGGCCGCCTCCAGGGGCCGGGTGTCGAGGCGGGCGGCGGCCACGGCCCGCAGGAAGGCGTGGGTGGCCACCGGGTACTGGTCGGCGGCGGCCAGCAGAAGCAGCAGCCGGGTGTCCTCCGGCAGGGCGCGGAGCTCCCGGCGGTAGCCCCGCAGCAGGGCCGGAGCGAGCTCGGCGGGTTCGGTCGGCAGCGGGTCGAGGCCGGCCCGTTGCCGTTCGGTCAGCCGCGCCGCGAGTTCGGCGGCGGCGCGCGGATCGCCGTATACGAGCCGCAGCACGCGCACGCGGACGCCGTCCGGCAGCGCCGAGGCCGGGTGCGGACCCGCGTCCGGGGGCGGCGGTGGCGAAGTGCGGTCAAGAGGTGGGGGGTTCACCGGTGTCACCACACAACTGACGTTACTGGCGGGTTACTTGAACCGTAAAGACCGGCGATTTCACCGATGCGGCGCGCGTAGACCCGCCGGACACTCCTGGCAACCCCACCCGTTTCAGGAGGCATCATGCAGCGCCCCAAGCGTCGCATCGCCGCGGCTCTCTCGGCCGTGGTCTCTTCGCTCCTGCTGTCACTGTCCTTCTCCGCCCCCACAGCCCACGCGGCGACCCACGACCCGATCGTCTTCGTGCACGGCATCAGCAGCTCGTCGAGCAGCTGGGACGACTGGGTCGCCGACTTCAAGGCCGACGGCTACGCGGCCTCCGAGCTCGACGCGTGGACCTACAGCTGGTCCCAGTCGAACGCCACCACCGCCTCGCAGCTGGCCACCGAGATCAAGAACGTGCTGGCGAGAACCGGCGCGAGCAAGGTCGACGTCGTCGTCCACTCCATGGGCGCGCTCAGCTCCCGCTACTACCTCAAGAACCTCGGCGGGACGGCGTACGTGGACGACTTCGTCTCCGTCGCCGGCACCAACCACGGCACGTCGGTCGCCGCGTGGTGCAGCTGGCTGTACACCTCCTGCGCCGAGATGGTCACCGGCAGCTCTTTCGTCACCGCGCTCAACTCCGGTGACGAGACCCCGGGCAGCGTGAACTACGCGACCTACTGGTCGAACTGCGACGCCGCCGTCGACCCGGACTCCTCGGCGCTGCTGAGCGGGGCCACCAACGTCGGCGTCGGGTGCATCTCGCACGACGACATGAACAACGACCACGGCGTGTACGAACGGGTGCGCGACTTCGTCCAGTAGCCGCACGCGACGGAACAGCGGGGGTGCGACGGGCCCGCGCGGGGGAGAATCCAGGTAGGCCCGTCCTGCCCGGGAGGTCGCCATGCGACTGTGCTCCACCGGTTCCGGCTCCGGTTCCGGTTCCGGTTCCGGTTCCGGTTCCGGTTCCGGCAAGGTGCTCGGTGATCCCGTCCACCATCCGCTGTTCGCCCGCTGCTACGCCCGGCTGGGCGCGGCCGCCGAGACCCGGGCCGGTCTCGCCGGTGTGCGCGACCGGCTGCTCGCCGGACTCTCCGGCCGGGTCATCGAGATCGGCGCGGGCAACGGGCTCAACTTCGCGCACTATCCCGGCGCCGTCTCGGAGGTCGTCGCGATCGAACCCGAGCGCGGGATGCGGCAGGCGGCGCTGGAGGCCGCCCTGCGCGCCGAGGTCCCGGTCGACGTCGTGCCGGGCGTCGCCGAGGCCCTGCCGGTCAAGAGCGAGGCCTTCGACGCGGCGGTGCTCTCGCTGGTGCTGTGCAGCGTGCGGGACGTGCCACGCGCCCTGGCCGAGCTGCGGCGGGTGCTGCGGCCCGGCGGCGAGGTGCGGTTCCTCGAACACGGGCCGGGCGGCGGCCGGGCGATGCGGTTCACCCAGCGCGCGCTGGACCGTACGGTGTGGCCGCATCTGGCCGGCGGCTGCCGGCTCACCCGTGACGCGGTCGGCGCACTGGGCGAGGCCGGATTCGAACTCGGCCCTTACGGACGGCTGTTGCTGCCGGAGAAGGGGTTGCGGCTGCCGTTCTCCTACTGCGTGACCGGTACCGCCCGTCGGCCCGACGCGCCCGACTGAGGCCTCACAGGCTCCACTGGCGCAGTTCCTGCGCGATGTCGGACACCGACGTCTGCCCGTCCTTCACCAGCCGGGCCAGGTCGCGGACCTGTTCGGGCGAGGTGGCGACCTTCAGGCCGCTGGCGACGAGATAGGCGTATGCGACGGCGCAGGCGAACAGGGCGTTGGAGCGCTCCAACGCGGGGACGTGGATGAGGAGTTGGAGCAGGGCCGCGGCGCGGGCCTGCGGGTCGTCGTAGACGGGGACGTCGAATATCTCGGCCTGGTGGCGTGCCACGGCCGCGACCAGTGCCCCCCAGTCGGTGACCTGGGGGTCCCCCGGGGTGTTCTGTTCGGCGAGCATGAGGAGCCAGGCGAGGTCGATACGAAGGTCGCTCAAGGGATCAGCGGCGACCTTCGCGCGTACCGGCCTCACGCGTACCGGCCTCGTGCGTACCCGCGCCACGGGTGCCGCCGCCTTCGCGCTCCGCGCCGAACTCCTCCACGAAGACGGCCTCGTACTGCTTCATGAAGTCACTGGCCGCCTCGACGAACGTATGACCGATTTCCCCGGCGTCCTGTCTGACCAGCTCTTCTATGTAGCGGTTGACGCTCATGCCGCGCGCCGTGGCGCGCTCGCGGGCGGCCCGGGCCGTGCCCTCGTCGACGCGTACGTTCAGCTGGGTCTTCGCCATACCTCGACGCTAGCGCCGTGATGCTAGCAGCGGCAAGGGCGGCCGGGAATCGAAAAGGAATGCGCGGTGTGCGCCGGGTCACACTACGCTCGGCCAGGAGGGATACCGGCGCGTAGTCGGCCCGTCCACGCGAGCGAGGAGGAAGCCTTGTCCACACCTGCTGCGGAGCATGCCCCCGGCCTGGCCCTGGCCGACCGGATCGCGGCCCGCGCCCGCGGTCTGACCAAGGCGTACGGCTCGGGCGAGACCACGGTGCTCGCTCTGGACTCGGTGGACGTGGACATCGCGCGCGGCCGTTTCACCGCCGTCATGGGCCCGTCCGGCTCGGGGAAGTCCACCCTGATGCACTGTCTGGCCGGCCTCGACACCGTCTCGGCCGGTCAGGTGTGGCTCGGCGACACCGAGATCACGGGGCTGAAGGAGCGGGAGCTGACCCGGCTGCGGCGGGACCGGATCGGGTTCATGTTCCAGTCGTTCAACCTGATCCCGACGCTCAACGCGGCCGAGAACATCACCCTGCCCATGGACATCGCCGGGCAGAAGCCGGACCAGAAGTGGCTGGACCAGGTGATCGACACGCTGGGCCTGCGGGACCGGCTCAAACACCGGCCCTCGCAGCTGTCCGGGGGCCAGCAGCAGCGCGTGGCCTGCGCCCGGGCGCTCGCCTCCCGGCCCGAGCTGATCTTCGCCGACGAGCCGACCGGCAACCTGGACTCGCGGGCGGGCCTGGAGGTGCTCGCCTTTCTGCGCCAGGCCGTGGACGACCTCGGCCAGAGTGTCGTCATGGTCACCCATGACCCGGGCGCCGCCGCCCACTCCGACCTGGTGCTCTTCCTCGCGGACGGGCGCATCGTGGACGAGATGGAACAACCCACGGCGGAGGCGGTACTGGAGCGAATGCGCCTTTTCTCCGGGGCCGCCCCCCGGACCCCCGGTCTCGACGTCAGCCGCGCGCTGGTCGACGGCGCCCCCGAGGAGGACTGACCCCGTGCTGAAGGCGACACTGCGAAGCTTTCTCGCGCACAAGGGTCGGCTGCTGCTGTCCGCGCTCGCCGTCGTCCTGTCGGTGGCGTTCGTCGCGGGCAGCCTGATCTTCTCCGACACCGTGACGCGCACCTTCGACCGGCTCTTCGCCTCCACCGCGGCGGATGTGACGGTCAAGCCCAAGGACGACCTGAGCTCCTCCGTGCCGACCGGCGCGGTCCAGACCCTGCCCGCCTCCCTCGCCGGGCAGCTGGCCCGCGTGAACGGGGTCGCGTCGGCCCACCCGGACGTGAGCGTGGAGAACATCACGGTCGTCGACAGCGGGAACAAGTCCGTCGGACCCACCACGGGCGCGCCGACCATCGCCACCGACTGGTACCTCACCGACCGCAGCCCCGTGAAGCTGACCGACGGCCACGCCCCGCACGGCGCCGGCGAGGCCATGCTGGACGCCGACACCGCCGACAAGAAGCATGTGAAGATCGGCAACACGCTCACCGTGATGGCCCAGCCGGGCTCGTTCAAAGTGGAGATCGTCGGCATCGCCACCTTCACTACCACCAACCCGGGCGCGGCCCTGGTCTTCCTCGACCCCGGGACGGCCGCCACGAAGCTCCTGGGCTCGGCGGACAGGGCCACGAGCATCTCCGTCGACGCCGCCGGCGGCGTGAACGACACGGTCCTCAAGCAGCGCGTCGCCGCAGCGGTCGGCGCCGGGCCCTACGACGTGAGGACCGCCGACGAGCAGGCCAAGTCGTCGGCACAAGCCCTGGGCGGGTTCCTCGACGTCATCAAGTACGTGATGCTCGGCTTCGCCGGGATCGCCGTCCTGGTCGGCGTGTTCCTGATCGTCAACACGTTCTCGATGCTGATCGCCCAGCGCACCCGTGAGCTGGGCCTGCTGCGCGCCCTGGGCGCCGACCGGCGTCAGGTGCGGCGCTCGGTGCTCACCGAGGCGGTGCTGCTCGGCGTCGTCGGCTCGACGCTCGGTCTCGCCGCCGGCATCGGCCTCGCGGCCGGGCTGATCAAGCTGATGAGTGCGTTCGGCATGAACCTGAAGACCACGGAGATGGTCGTCGGCTGGGCGACCCCGGTGGCGGCGTACGTGGTCGGCGTCGGCGTCACCTTCGTGGCGGCCTACCTGCCGGCCCGGCGCGCCGGGACCGTGTCGCCCATGGCGGCGCTGGCGGACGCGGACGTCGCCGGGGTGGGCCGGCCGCTGAAGGTGCGCGCGGCGGTCGGCGCGGTCGTCGGGGCGCTCGGCGTGGCCGCGCTCGTGGGCTGCGTGTCCTCCTCGAGGACGGCGTCGGCGGCCTCCCTGCTGGGCCTGGGCGTGGTCCTCACGCTCATCGCCACGGTCGTCGCGGGCCCGCTCCTGGTGCGTCCGGTGATCCGTGTCCTCGGCGGCGCCTTCCCGGCGCTGTTCGGTTCCGTCGGCCGGATGAGCCAGCGCAACGCGCTGCGCAATCCACGCCGTACGGGCGCCACGGCCGCCGCGTTGATGGTGGGCCTCGCCCTGGTGGGCGGGATGTCGGTGGCGAGCGCCTCCATGTCCAAGTCCTTCGACCAGCAGATCGACCGGACGCTGGGCGCCGACTTCGTCATCCAGAACGCCAAGTTCACCCCGTTCTCCAGCGAGGTCACGGACGCCGTACGCGGCACCGAGGGCGTCGGCCTCGTCGTACGGCAGCGGTTCGCGCCGGTCGCCGTACGGCTGCCCGACGGCAAGCGGCTCAAGACGACCGCCAGCGGTTACGACGACCGGATCGACGACGTCGCGCATGTCACCTACGCGCAGGGGGACTCGGCGGGCGCGCTGGCCGCCGGCGCCATCGGCATGGACGTCGACTTCGCCAAGGACCACGGGGTGCGGCTCGGCACCGTGCTGCCGGTGGAGTTCCCCGGCGACCGGACGACGTCGCTGAAGGTCGGCGCGCTCACCGACCAGGACTCCGCCGAGGGGTTCGGGACGCAGGGCGGCCTGTTCTTCGGGATCGCGACCGTCGAGAAGTATGTGCCGGGCGGGCAGGACTCCGCGCTGTACGTGAACGCGAAATCCGGCACGACGGCCGACCGGCTGCGCCCCCGACTGGACACGACGCTCGACGCGTATCCGCAGGTGCAGGCACGTGACCAGGCGGACTACAAGAAGCTGGTGCATGACCAGATCGCCGTCCTGCTGTACCTGGTGTACGCGCTGCTCGGGCTCGCGATCGTCATCGCGGTGCTCGGCGTGGTCAACACGCTGGCGCTGTCGGTGGTGGAGCGCACCCGGGAGATCGGGCTGCTGCGCGCCATCGGGCTGGCCCGGCGGCAGTTGCGCCGGATGATCCGGCTGGAGTCGGTGGTGATCGCGGTGTTCGGCGCGGTGCTGGGGCTGGCGCTCGGCCTGGTGTGGGGCGTGTGCATACAGCAGGTGCTGGAGTTGCAGGGCATGAAGGCGCTCGCGATCCCGTGGGGCACGATCGTCGCGGTCGTCGTGGGCTCGGCGGTCGTCGGTGTCGTGGCGGCGCTGCTGCCGGCGTTGCGTGCCTCCCGGATGAACGTGTTGGCGGCGATCGCGCACGAGTGACGGACGGGGTGGAATCCCGGCGCGGACTCAAGTCGCTCGCGGCTGAGGAGAGTTCATGCCGCGTCTGTTCCGTTTCGGCGCCGACACCAGATCACCCCCGCGCCCGCCGACGACTGGCGTGCCACATTCGCCGGGGCCACCGACACGAGGCGGCCGGGCTGCCGTGGGGCTGCTCTTTGGGCGAGCGGGTCGATCATCTGCGGCGCAACGGTCGAGGAGTTGGAGCTGCTGCGGCGGACGCCGGAGGGGCGGCCGCGCAGGGAGGCCTTCGCTCCGGTCGTCGCCGGGCCGCGCGGGCCGGTGACCGTCCGGATTCTGGAATTCCGCGACGGGGTGCGCCGCCCGTGATGGGATCGCCGCATGTCTGATCTGCGGATACGGGCCGCGACGCCCGACGACCTGGACACCGTCCTCGCCTTCTGGAAGGCCGCCGCCGAGGGCACGAGCATCAGTGACGACCCGAGCGGGGTGGAGCGGCTGGTCGCCCGGGACCCGGAGGCGTTGATCCTCGCCGAGCAGAACGGCGGGCTGGTGGGGACGGTGATCGCCGGGTTCGACGGGTGGCGGTGCCATCTGTACCGGCTGGCGGTGCACCCGCAGTGGCGCCGGAGGGGCATCGGCTCGGCGCTGCTGGCCGCCGCCGAGGAGCGGTTCGTACGGCTGGGCGGGCGGCGCGGGGACGCGATGGTGCTCACCGGCAACGAGACGGCGCATCATGCCTGGCGCGCGGCGGGGTATGCGCCGGAGGAGAAATGGCGGCGCTGGGTGAAACCGCTCACCGACTGACCAGATCCCTTTGCCGACCCTTTACCATTGGGGGACCGTACGGGTCCGTACGGCACCCTGACGACTTGTGAAAGGTGTGAGCGTCCGCCCATGGGCGAGCCTCCCAGTACCCGCACGCGACATCGCGCGTTCCTTCCCGCCCTGTCCGATCCTGGGACGGAGGTGACCCGATGACCGAAGTGCTGCTGCTCCTGGTGGCGATTCTGCTGTCGTTCGCGTGCGGCGCCTTCGTCGCCGCCGAGTTCTCGCTGACCACGGTCGAGCGCAGCGAACTGGAGCGGGCGGTGGAGCGCGGCGAGCGCGGCGCGGCCGGGGCCCTCAAGGCCGTACGGAACCTCACCTTCCAGCTCTCCGGCGCCCAGCTCGGCATCACCGTCACCAACCTGGTGGTCGGCATGCTGTCCGAGCCGTCGATCGCCAAGCTGATCGCCGGGCCGCTGGAGTCGCTCGGCCTGTCGGCCACCAGGTCGAGTTCCGTCGCCCTGGTGCTGGGCACGGCCCTGTCGACGGTGTTCCTGATGGTCGTCGGCGAACTCGTGCCGAAGAACTGGGCGATCTCCTCCCCGCTGGCGGTCGCCAAGACCGTGGGCAACGCGCAGCGCTGGTTCAGCGCCGCCTTCCGCCCGTTCATCAGCCACCTCAACAACACCGCGAACCACGTCGTGCGCCGCTTCGGACTGGAGCCCACCGAGGAACTCGCCGCCGCGCGCGGCCCCCAGGAACTCGCGGCCCTGGCCCGGCACTCCGCCAGGGAGGGCGCCCTGGAGGCGGACACCGCGGAGCTGTTCGTGCGCACGCTGAACCTCGCCGACCTGACCGCGGAGAACGTGATGACGCCGCGCGTCCAGGTCATCGCCCTGGACGCCGCGGCGACCTGCGAGGACGTGGCGAACGCGACCCGGGCGACGGGCCTGTCCCGGTTCCCCGTGTACCGCGGCAGCCTCGACGCGGTGGTCGGCACCGCGCACATCAAGGACGCGCTGGCGATCCCGGCGGAGCGCCGCGTGCGCGTGCCCGTCTCGGAGATCATGCGCGAGCCCCTGCTCGTACCCGAGTCGCTGACCGTGGACCGGCTGCTGGACCGGCTGTCCGGCAAGCGGACGATGGCCGTCGTCATCGACGAGTACGGCGGCACGGCGGGCGTGGCGACGCTGGAGGACATCGTCGAGGAGGTCGTCGGCGAGGTCCGTGACGAGCACGACCCGCACGAGACGCCCGACCTGGCGCCCGCCGGGACGGACGACGACGGCCGCGCCCTGTACTCGGCCGACGGCGCCGCCCGCACCGACCAGCTCGCACGCGTGGGCCTGCACGCCCCGGAGGGTCCGTACGAGACGCTCGCCGGTCTCGTCGCCGCCGAGCTGGGCCGGATACCGGCCGCGGGCGACACCGTCGAGGTCGCCGGCTGGCGCATGGACGTCGTGGACGCCTCCGGTCGCCGCGCCGCGCGCGTGCTGCTGCACGCGCCGCCCGCCGCGTCGTCCGGAAGTCTTGAACAGGAGGCCGGGAAGTGACCGCCGTCCAGCTGCTGATCGCCCTGGCGACCCTCGTCGTCAACGCGTTCTTCGTCGGCGCCGAGTTCGCGCTGATCTCCGTCCGCCGCTCCCAGATCGAGCCCTACGCCGATCAGGGCGACCGGCGCGCCAAGAGCGTGCTGTGGGGACTGCAGCACGTGTCCGCGCTGATGGCGGCGGCGCAGCTCGGCATCACGCTGTGCACGCTGATCCTCGGTGTGGTCGCCGAACCGGCCATCGCGCACCTGCTGGAGCCGGTGTTCCACGCGGTGGGCGTGCCCGAGAGCGCCGGACACGCCGTGTCCTTCGTGATCGCGCTGGCCCTCGCCACCTATCTGCACATGCTGCTCGGCGAGATGGTGCCGAAGAACATCGCGCTCGCCGAGCCGGTGCGCAGCGCTCTGCTGCTGGGCCCGCCGCTGGTCACCCTGGCGCGGACGCTGCGCCCGGTGATCTTCGCGATCAACGCCTTCGCGAATGGTCTGCTGAAGCTGCTGCGGATCGAGACGAAGGACGAGGTCGCCGCGGCCTTCTCGGACGCCCAGCTGGCCCAGATCGTGCGGGACGCCGGCGAGGCGGGCCTCATCGACGACCGCGCCCAGGAGCGGCTGCACGACGCCCTGGAGCTGGGCCGGCGCCCGGTGCGCGACGTCGTCCTGCCGCTGGAGCGGGTCGTCCACGCGCGCGTGGGCATCACCCCTGAGGGGCTGGAGCGCCTGGCGGCCGAGTCCGGATTCTCCCGTTTCCCGGTGGTGGACGAAGGGCGCCGGATCGTCGGCTACCTGCATGTCAAGGACGCTCTCGACGCCTCGCCGCAGGACGTGCCGTTCCGGCCGCAGGACATGCGATCCATCGCGCGGGTGCGGGAGGCGACACCGCTGGACGACGTCCTCACCGCGATGCGCGGCAGCCGTACGCATGTGGCGGCCGTACTCGGCTCCGACGGGCGGCTGGCCGGCCTGGTGACCATGGAGGACGTGCTGCGGGAGCTGTTCGGGCAGCCGGCCTGAGGTCGCGGGCGGACAACGACGGGCTTGGACGGTTCAGAGGTGTCCGCCGACAAGAGGTGTCCGCCGACAAGAGGTGACTGCGGCAGGAGGTGGCTGCGGCAGGAGGTGACCGACCGCTGGGTATGGGACTCGGGCTACCATCTATGTCGCCATGCAGACGAACCCCACACACACCAGCCTGGTCGCGATCGGCGATTCCTTCACCGAAGGCATGTCGGACCTGCTGCCCGACGGCTCCTACCGGGGCTGGGCGGACCTCCTCGCCGCGCGGATGGCCGCCCGCACGCCCGGCTTCCGGTACGCCAACCTGGCCGTGCGCGGCAAGCTCATCGGGCAGATCGTCGACGAGCAGGTGCCGGTGGCGGCGGCCATGGGCGCCGACGTCATCACCCTGGTCGGCGGCCTCAACGACACCCTGCGCCCCAAGTGCGACATGGGCCGGGTCAAGGGCCTGCTGACGGAGGCCGTGGAGCAGCTCGCCCCGGCCTGCAAACAGCTGGTCCTGATGCGCAGCCCGGGCCGGCAGGGGCCCGTCCTGGAGCGGTTCCGGCCGCGCATGGAGGAGCTGTTCGGGTGCGTCGAGGAGCTGGCGGAGCGGCACGGCGCGCTCGTCGTCGACCTGTACGGCGCCGCGTCGCTCGGCGACCCCCGCATGTGGGACGTCGACCGGCTGCACCTGACGCCGGAGGGGCACCGCCGGGTCGCCGAGGCCGTCTGGCAGACCCTCGGCCACGACCCCGAGGACACCGAGTGGCACATGCCGATGCCGGCCACCCCGCCGCCGGGCTGGGCCGCCCGCCGCGTGGCGGACGCCCGCTTCGCCCGGCAGCACCTGCTCCCATGGATCGGCCGCCGCCTCACCGGCCGCTCCTCGGGGGACGGCCGGACCGGCGCCCAGTTCAGCGCCGAGCTGGGCAAAGCCTTCTGGGTCACCCCTGTGGACCACACCAACCCCGGCCCCGTGACGGACTGGGAACGGGTGGGACCCTCATAGGGCCTGTCCGGCGGATCACGAGCGGGACTGTAAAACGTTCGGTGTAACTCCTGAACGAGGCCCTCCGGTCAAGACGGAGGTACACCTATTTTTTTGCTGACGTAACACGGATGCCATGTGGACGCATCGGGCTCAGCGCTACTCGGACCGCCTGGAGCTGATGAATCTCTCCAGGTAGCAGCGCATCTAGCCGGATCGATCGTCGGTCAACCTCATCCCATCCAAGTCATCCCGCAAAACCTGCATCCACAAGATGAGTAGTACTCATCCTGGGGGACCGGGTCGTTCGGACGTGCGTTTGGCCGTCACATATGGAACGGAGTCTGTCAGAAATATTGACGGAACCTTGACGTAAGTCTAGGTTCTGCTCGACGTGCCGCACATTGTCCGAAATCTCGGACAATCACGCCCCTTCAGCACGGTGATCGGCCAAGCGGACTGGCCGGGCCCGGAGGAAGAGTTGAACAGAATCGTAAGAACCCTGCTCGGCCTGCTGGGCCCGCTGCTGCTGGTCCTGCTGGGTGTCCCCGCCCTCCAGGGCACCGCTTCCGCCGCCGCCCCGCCCGCCGGGCAGGCCACGCGATACACGATGACCGCGTTCACCAACTCCAGCGAGTCGAACCTGTATGTGTACGACTCGCCGGACGCCACCGGGTTCACTCTTCAGAGGGGCCCTGCGTACACCCCGCCGTCGGGCCTGATCCGGGACCCCAGCATCTTCAAGCACACCGACGGGTTCTACTACCTCACCTACACCACGAACTGGACGGGGAACACGATCGGTTTCGCCCGCAGTACCGACCGGGTGAACTGGACGTTCCTGTACAACTACACGATCCCGATCAGCGGGCTGACCCGCACCTGGGCGCCCGAGTGGTTCATCGACACCGACGGCAGCGTCAACGTCATCGTGTCGCTGACGACGGCGAGTACCGCCACCGCCTTCACCCCGTACAAGATCACGGCGACCAACTCCGCGCTGACCGCCTGGTCCGCGCCCACCCAGCTGGTCGGCATCGGGCCGAACAACATCGACACCTTCGTGGTCAAGGTCGGCTCCACTTACCACGCGTTCACCAAGAACGAGACGACGAAGTACATCGAGTACGCCACCGCCTCCAGCCTCACCGGCCCCTACACCATCCTGAAGACGGGCGACTGGGCCGGATTCGGCAGCTGGGTCGAGGGCCCGGCCCTGGTCCAGCTCGACAACGGCGGCTGGCGCCTCTACTTCGACGGCTACCGCGACGGGAAGTACTGGTACAGCGACAGCTACGACAACTTCGCCACCTGGTCCCCGCGCACCGAGGTGCCCGGGCTGTCCGGCTTCATACGCCACGCCACCGTGCTGAAGGAGACGGTCCCCGGCGGTGTCACGCTGCCCACCAACACCACCAGGTCGCTGCAATCGGTCAACTACCCCGACCGGTACGCCGTGGTGCGCTCCGACAACCTCGGCTACCTCGACCCGGTGAACTCCTCCAGCAGCACCGCCGTCAAGCAGAGCGCCACCTTCACCGTCGTGCCCGGCCTGGCCGACGCCAACTGTTACTCCTTCCGCGACTCCTCCGGCCGCTATCTGCGTCACTGGGACTTCCGGGCCCGCTTCGACGCGGACAACGGCAGCGTCGTCTTCAAGAAGGACGCCACCTACTGCGCCCGCCCGGGCTCCACGGCCGGCTCCGTGCGACTGGAGTCGTACAACTACCCCGGCTACTACCTGCGCCACTACAACTACGCGCTGCGCGTCGACCCCTACCAGGGCACCGACACGTTCCGCGCCGACAGCTCCTTCACGGTGGTCAGCCCCTGGGCCTGACCTGTACGACCATCCCCCTGTCATGCCGTCGCGGACCCACCCGCGGCGGCACCGACGTGCTCCCCCACGACCACCGGCCGGGCAGCCCCGCGCTGACCGAGCCGCTGGGCTGGAACAGCTGGAACAGCTTCGGATGCGGTGTCGACGAGACACAGGTCCGCCAGGCCACCGACGCGATGGTGTCGTCGGGCATGAAGGACGCCGGATACCAGTACGTCGTCGTCGAGGAGAGGGAGGCCCCCCGACTCCGCCCCAAGGATCTGCGGCACTGTCAACGTTCGTCGCGACGGCGGGGGTCGCCCGGCGTAGCGGGGCGACCCCCTGGTGCCCGGGGAAGCGTGCGGCGGCAGCCGAGGGGTGTCACCACTCCTGCACTACGACGCGGCGCGCGCAGGGAGCGGCCAAGGCGCGATGAGGCGACCTGGATGCGCTTGCCGAAGTTTGTCGCGGATGTCGAGCTGCCCTGCATCGGCCTTCCGCAGCAGCTCGCCCGCGTTCTTCAGCGCCATGACCACCCGGGTGCGCAACCGCATGTGGTGTGGGAGGGCCAGGGGTACGAGGGCCTCGATGGCTGCCGGGTTGGGCACCGAGTTGTTGCTCAGCTGGCGGACCACCCCGGTCTCGCGGCGCCATGACAGCCGCGCTCATCGCCCGCGGCGTCCCCGACCCGACCGCGCACCTCGCGGGCGAGCTGGGAGTCCTCGCGTTCAAGCGGGGATACGCCCAGTGGTCTGAAAGCGATCGTGATGACACAGAAGGGCTCGCGCCACATGCACTGGCAGCCCTGGAAGACCTGCGTGCGGCAACTGCATCGTTGGGCTGATCCATGCCGCTCGGCTGTCGGCGCCATGGGCACTGCGGCGCCCGTCGACCGCCTCCGAGACGCCCGGCTCTTCCTCACAGACCGCCAAGCCAATGGCTGATAGATGACCTACTGCGCAGACAGTCACCCTCGACCAGCGTGAGCCCCCCGAGAGCCGGTCACGCCAGCCCTTTGACCTGAGATTTCAAGTTGGCGGAGGCTCTGATGAGCAGCGCTCACGGGATATCCGGATCAGGCGGTCCAGGGGTGCCACGGCCGATGACTTCCGTCGGTTGCAGGAGGCGGTGAACGAGGCGGTGGTTGATCACGCGCGCGGCATCATCGACGCCCGGAGGCCCGGGGCGCCCACCGGTCCGGCGCACTGGGACGCCGGGTTCCAGGCCACGATCGCCCACGGGCTGCGCACGCCCTACCCACTGGCCGAGGACCCCCGCTTGAAGAACCACACCCTGCTTCCCGGCTGGGCCGTGCAGAAATCCGGCGCATACGTACTCCACCAGCTACGCCTCCGCGACGGCGCCCTCTCCGCAGTGACCGCAGTTGCAGTTCGGCCCCTGTCGTCCCGGGCCGTTCGTGCATGATGACGGGATGATCCACAGCGAGCAGCGCTTCCACGTCATCGTGCTGTCGAACTTCGCGAAGGGCTTCGACAAGTACGCCTTCGCTTACGGTAAGGCGGGGATTCCGGAGAGTACCTACCCGGACCGGTTCCACCTGCTGACCCGGGCGGAGTTGGGAATCGGCATCGGCAAGGCGCGACGCCTGCTGGACCGGCTGGCCATCGCGGGCGACCGGCTGCTGGTGCTGGAAACCACGGTGGACCCGGACAAGCTGGTGCCCAACGTGTCGACCGGGCTCGGCATGGAACTGCGCGAGGCTCGCATCCGGTTGTCAGCCGTCCACGAGCTCGACCACGTGGGCGACGAGTTCACTTTGCGCCCGACAACCGTCGAGGATGCGATGTCGGCTTCCCTGCACCTGCACGCATCGGCACAGCGTCGCTACGCCGACATGCGACCGCGCTCGGTTTCGCTTCTGCCGGTCGCCGCCGCCTGCCAAGCGCGGTGTTCGTTCTGCTTCTCCTCGGCTTCGATCTCCAGCGACCAACCGCCGGCCCGGGTCCCGTGGGACGCGGTCGCCCACTGGCTGGAGCGCGCCCGAGTGGCGGGTGCCGAGCGTGCGGTGATCACCGGCGGCGGAGAGCCCACGCTCATACCGTTCGAACAGCAGCTACGGCTGGTGTCCGCCTGCTCGGTGGCCTTCCCGAAGGTCGTGCTGATCACCAACGCGCACACCCTGGCGAAGGGGCAGCACGCCGACCAGGCCGGCCGACTGGCAGCCCTGAGCGCCGCAGGCCTGAGCGTGCTGGCGGTCTCCCGGCACCATCAGGACGACGCCGTCAGCGACCGGCTGATGATGCTGCGCACGCCGGTGAGCTCTGTGATCAACACCTGGCGTAAGGAACGTGACCGCTGGCCGGGGCTGCAAATGAGGCTGATCTGCGTGCTCCAGCACGGCGGCGTCGCCGACGCGGCCGGGGTCGCCGACTACCTTTCGTGGGCCGCGGCTCTCGGTGTCGAGGAAGTCTGTTTCAAAGAGCTCTACGTATCCACCAGCACTGAGTCGCTCTACTTCGACCGCGCCGCCAACGTCTGGAGCCGAGAGCACCAGGTGTCGCTGTCCGTCGTCACCCGGTTCGCCGAGCAGCACGGCTTCGAACTGGCGAGCCGCCTGCCCTGGGGGGCGCCGGTCTACCACGGCGACTGGGACGGCCGGCCGATACGGATCGCCGCTTACACCGAACCCAGCCTGCTCTGGGAACGCACCCATGGGATCGCGCGCAGCTGGAACGTCATGGCCGACGGACGCTGCTACGCCTCCCTGGAAGACCGGGCCAGCGAGATCGCGTCGGAAGGTGCGACGGCATGAGGTTCGAGGAGTTCCAGGAATTCCGGCAGCGGCAACTCATTGCTGGTTCGTCGCTTCTGGATGCCGCCGAGACCAACGTGTACCGGGCGCTTGCTCCGATGCGACCGGAACCGCCGACCGACATGGGCACGGTGCACCGGTGCGATCTCGCCCGTGCCTGGCTGCGGCGCTTCGAGCTGCCGGAAGAGTGGTCCGGCCACGCCATGGTCTGTCGAGGGGTCCGGCACGGACTCGACGTGGTGTTCCACTGGCTGCGCTCCGTGCAAGCCCGGTTGTGGCTGCCCAGCGACGTGTACCCGGTGTACTTCGAGCTGGCCCGCGCTGCGGGCCTGGCGCCCGCGTCCTACCCGACGCTGCCGGCGCCGGCCCTGCCGAGATCGCCGGCGGACGACCGGCCCGAATACCTGCTGCTCGCCAACCCCAGCAAGCCGCTCGGCCGGTACCTGTCCGATGCCGAGTGCGCCGCGGTGATTGCGTGGTTGCGGGAATCACCACGCCGCCGCCTGCTGATCGACAGCGTCTACGACCTGGGAGCCCCGTTCGCCGCCGGCACACGGCGATTGCTGGACACCGGTTGCGCGGTCCTCCTGCATTCGGTCACCAAGGGATGGCTGTGGCCACGCACATTCGGCGTGGTCCTGCTGGGTCGGACGCAAGCAGAGTTGACCGAAGCGTTCCGGGCGGATCCGCCGACGCCGTCACAGCTGAGGCTCGCCGACCGCCTGCTGACCGAGCACAGTGACGTGCCCCGGCAGGTCGTCGACGCACTGGCCGCACGGGCTGAGCGGTTGTTCGAACGGTTGCCGGACGACGTGCTCGGGGCGATTCCCACGGCGAGCCGGACGTGTCCCGGCAACTATTTCTTCCCGGTTGAAATCCCGGCGGAGACGCTTTGGCGCGAGTGCGGCGTGCTCGCCATGCCGGTCAGCGTGTTCGGGGAGAGCAGTTGGTCCGGCTCCATCCTGACCAGCCTTGCCGACGCTTTCGGCCCGACGCCGGCGGTGGCGCCCAAACGCCCCGAACTGCTGCCGGACGAGGTTCGGCGCGACGCCGCGGGGTGACGGCCGTCTCGTAGGTTCCGCCGAACCGGGCGGTGGCGGTGGCCTGCACGAATCGCCAGTAGAATCCGTACACGTGACTTCCGCTGCCGCCAAGCCCCGCATCCCCAACGTCCTCGCCGGACGTTACGCCTCCGCCGAGCTCGCCACGCTCTGGTCGCCCGAGCACAAGGTGAAGCTGGAGCGTCAGCTCTGGCTCGCCGTGCTGAAGGCGCAGAAGGACCTCGGGATCGAGGTGCCGGACGCGGCGATCGCCGACTACCAGCGTGTTCTGGACACCGTCGACCTGGCCTCCATCGCCGAGCGCGAGAAGGTCACGCGGCACGACGTGAAGGCGCGGATCGAGGAGTTCAACGACCTCGCCGGGCACGAGCAGGTCCACAAGGGCATGACGTCCCGCGACCTCACTGAGAACGTCGAGCAGCTGCAGATCCGGCTGTCGCTGGAGCTGGTGCGCGACCGTACGGTGGCCGTCCTGGCGCGCCTGGGCAAGCTGGCCGGCGAGTACGGCGAGCTGGTCATGGCCGGCCGCTCGCACAACGTGGCCGCGCAGGCCACCACCCTCGGCAAGCGGTTCGCCACCGCCGCCGACGAGCTGCTCGTGGCCTACGGCCGGGTCGAGGAGCTGCTCGGCCGCTATCCGCTGCGCGGCATCAAGGGCCCGGTCGGCACGGCGCAGGACATGCTGGACCTGCTCGGCGGCGACGCCGCGAAGCTGGCCGAGTTGGAGGACCGCATCGCCGGTCACCTGGGCTTCTCGCAGGCGTTCACATCCGTCGGGCAGGTCTACCCGCGGTCGCTGGACTACGAGGTCGTCACCGCGCTGGTGCAGCTCGCGGCGGCCCCCTCCTCGCTGGCGAAGACGATCCGGCTGATGGCCGGGCACGAGCTGGTGACCGAGGGCTTCAAGCCGGGTCAGGTCGGCTCGTCCGCGATGCCGCACAAGATGAACACGCGGTCGTGCGAGCGCGTCAACGGCCTCATGGTCATCCTGCGCGGCTACGCGTCGATGACCGGCGAGCTGGCGGGCGACCAGTGGAACGAGGGCGACGTGTCCTGCTCGGTGGTGCGCCGGGTCGCGCTCCCGGACGCGTTCTTCGCGCTCGACGGCCTGCTGGAGACGTTCCTGACGGTGCTCGACGAGTTCGGCGCCTTCCCGGCCGTGGTCGCCCGTGAACTGGACCGCTACCTGCCGTTCCTCGCCACCACCAAGGTGCTGATGGGCGCGGTGCGTGTCGGTGTCGGCCGTGAGGTGGCGCACGAGGCGATCAAGGAGAACGCGGTCGCGTCGGCGCTGGCGATGCGCGAGCAGGGCGCCGAGCGCAACGAGCTGCTGGACAAGCTGGCCGCCGACGAGCGTCTTCCGCTCGACCGCGCGCAGCTGGACGCGCTGATGGCCGACAAGCTGTCCTTCACGGGCGCCGCCGCCGCGCAGGTGGCCGTGGTCGTCGGCCGTGTCGAGGAGATCGTGAAGCAGCGCCCGGAGGCGGCCGGCTACACCCCCGGAGCGATCCTCTGACCCGCGTCGCACGCTTCACTCGGGCGGAGCTGGAGGCCGCCCGCGACCGTCTCGTGCCGGACGTCGTCGCGGGCGGCCTCCGCGTGCTGTTCTGCGGCATCAACCCGGGTCTGATGACGGCGGCGTCCGGCCACCACTTCGCCCGCCCCGGCAACCGCTTCTGGCCGGTGCTGCACCTCTCCGGCTTCACACCGCGGCTGATGAAGCCGGCGGAGCAGCGGCAGTTGCTGTCGCACGGGCTCGGCATCACGAACGTGGTGGCGCGGGCGACCGCGCGGGCCGACGAGCTGAGCGCCGAGGAGTACCGGGAGGGCGGGCGGCTCCTGGCGGAGAAGGTGACGCTGCTGAAGCCCCGCTGGCTGGCGGTGGTGGGCGTGACGGCCTACCGGGCGGCTTTCGACGACCGCAAGGCGGCGGTGGGTCCGCAGGAGCGGGTCATCGGGGACACACGCGTGTGGATGCTGCCCAATCCGAGCGGACTGAACGCGCATTGGACGGCGGCGACGATGGCGGAGGAGTTCGCCCGCCTGCGGGTGGCGGCGCAGGGCTGACGTCGGCGAACGGCGCGCCTATCGGCGGAGCTTGCCGGTTCCGCGGCAGTCGGGGCACTCGCCCGAAGGCAGC
The DNA here is from genome assembly GCF_044460385.1 of Streptomyces sp. NPDC050121. Taxonomy (NCBI): domain Bacteria; kingdom Bacillati; phylum Actinomycetota; class Actinomycetes; order Kitasatosporales; family Streptomycetaceae; genus Streptomyces; species Streptomyces sp. NPDC050121. Next base: position 327,510 of record NZ_JBITJV010000006.1, read on the forward strand.
TTTAGGGTGGGGCGGTCTCCGTGACGACCAGGAGGAGTTCTATCTCGTCGTCCGGGTCGAGGTCGGCCACGCCCAGGGCCACCCAGCGGCCCTGTTCCGTCACCTGCCAGAGGTATGCGTGGCCTGCCCTGAGGCTCAGCTCGGACCAGGGCTCGGGTATGTCCTCCCGCTCGGTCCGCAGCCGTATCGTCTGCAGGCCGATGTGCTGCGGCTCGCCCCATCGCCGCGTCAGTTCCCCGGCCAGGTCCTCCTTGTCCTCGTGGAACCGCTCGACCGCCTCGACGCGCACGGCGGCGTCCGCCGCCACGAGACCGTGGCTGGTCGCTAAGGCGGCCGGGCGGTCGCCGGGGGCGGCGAGGTACTGCTCGACGTCCATGCGATCCAGTAAACCCGCCGCCACTGGCAATTGGCGGCCCGTCAGTGGAGCGCTCGTGCTCAGGCGTCCCGGCGTCGCAGCCGCCAGGCGCCGGCGGTCACCGCGATCGCCGTCCACAGGGCGGACACCGCGAGGCCGGTCCAGGGGCCGAGAGTGCTCTCCCGCGCGCTGTGCAGGGCCAGTTGACCGGCCCGGTCGGGGAGGAGGTCCGCCGCGCCGCCGGACAGGTCGCCCACCACGAAGGACACGATCAGCAGGAACGGGATGAGCAGGCCGAGCGCCGCCGTGCCGCTGCGCACCACCGTCGTCAGGCCGGCTGCCAGGAGCGCCATGAGGGTCAGGTAGAGCGCGCACCCGACCACGCCCCGCAGGGCCTGTGCCGTCGTCAGGATCTCGGCCCTCTCCCCCAGCACCGACGTGCCCACCGCCGCCGTCGCCAGTCCGGTGACCAGGCCGGCGGCAAGCATCGGGAGGGCGATCGCCGTCAGCTTCGCGGCGAGCCAACGGCCCCGCCGGGGTACTGCCGCCAGCGACACCCGCAGGGCGCCGCCCCGGAACTCGGCGGAGACGGCCGTCACGCCGAAGGTCACCGCCGCGATCTGTCCGAAGCTCACCCCGGAGAAGACGGAGAAGAGCACGTCCGGGTCGGTGTCGTCGGCGCCGGCCGCGCCGGCCGCCGCGGAGAAGGCGACCGTCGCGAGCAGCACGGCGCTCAGGGCGCCGACCTGCGACCGCAGCGTACGGATCTTGATCCACTCGGCGCGCAGCGCGGGAGTGAATTCCTTGGTCATGCCGCCTCCTGGGCAGGCGCCGCGAACTCGGTGTCGGCGGCGGTCAGGTCGAGGTAGGCCTGCTCCAGCGTGCCTTCCTCGGTGGTCAGTTCGAGCAGCGGAACCCCGGCGTCGGACACGAGGCGCCCGATGTCGTCCACGCGCGCGTGCCGCACGCTCCAGTGCCCGTCGGGGTGTTCCACGGCGTCGTGGCCGTGCCGGGCGAGGGCGCTCTTGAGTGCGGACGGGTCCGTCGTACGAATGCGTACGCGGGGCTGCACGCGCGCGTCGATGAAGTCCCGCATGGGGGTGTCGGCCAGGAGCCGGCCCCGGCCGAGGACGACGAGGTGGTCGGCGAAGGACGCGGTCTCGTTCATGAGGTGGCTGGAGACGAACACGGTGCGTCCTTCCGCGGCCAGCCGCCTCAGCACCCCGCGGATCCAGACGATGCCTTCGGGGTCGAGCCCGTTGGACGGCTCGTCGAGGAGCACCACTTGGGGGTCGCCGAGCAGGGCGGCGGCGATGCCGAGGCGTTGGCGCATGCCCAGGGAGTATGTCTTCACCCGGCGCCGCGCGGCCGGGGCGAGCCCGGTCTCCGCCAGCACCTCGTCAACCCGGCGGACGGGAATGCGGTTGCTCGCGGCCAGGGCGAGCAGATGGTCGCGGCCGGTCCTGGCGCCGTGCGGGGCGTGCGCGTCGAGCAGGGCGCCGACGTGCCGCAGGGGTTGACGCAGGGCGGGGTAGGCCCGTCCGCCGACAGTGGCGGTGCCCGAGGTGGGCCGGTCGAGGCCGAGGACGAGGCGGAAGGTGGTGGACTTGCCCGCGCCGTTGGGCCCGAGGAAGCCGGTGACACGGCCGGCCCGCACGCTGAAGGTGAGGCGGTCCACGGCCCGCCGGGGGCCGTACTCCTTGGTGAGGTCGTGGACGTCGATGCTGGTCATGGCCACGACTCTCGCCGCCGGCCCGGGTGGGGCGCCTCCCCCGTCCGGGGCGGGCTTCTCCCCCGCTCGGGGGAGGGCCGTTGTCGGTGGGGGCTGCCACGATGGTCGGCATGGGCCGCTTCCTGCGCCCGCTGCTGCGGGGGATCACGTACGCACGACTGCTGCATCTGTGGGTGCCGATGCTGGTCGTGAGCGTCTGGATGTACATCGACCCGTCGAGGCCGTGGGTTCCCGCGCTGGTGCTCGTTCCGCTCGGACTGGTCCCTGCCGTGCGCACCGGTGAGGGGGTCCAGGCCCGGCTGCTGCTCCTGCCCGGCGACCCTGGGCCCGACTTCTCGGTGGCGCCCTCGGCGACCTGGCGGGACCGGCTGCGGACGGTGCTGTGGCTGGAGGCGCGGATGGCCCTCGGCGCGGTGGCGCTGTTCGCGTGCGTGTGGCTGCCCGCCCTGGTCTACGACCTGGCCGTCGGCGCGGGCGGGCAGGTGTCGGACGATCTGCCTCTGCCCGGTGGCGTTGCGCCGGGCTGGTGGCTCGCGCTGCTCGTCCCCGTCCCCCTGCTCGCTCTGTACGGCGTCGTCGTCGGCCTGGGCGAGCTGATCACCGCGCTCGCGCGCGGGCTGCTCGGCCCGTCGGCGGCCGAGCGGCTCGCCGCCCTGGAGGAGCGCACCGAGCAGTTGCTGGAGCGCAACCGGATCGCCCGGGAGCTGCACGACTCCATCGGGCACGCGCTCACGGTCGCGGTCGTGCAGGCGGGCGCGGCGCGGGCCGCGGGCGACCCGGAGTTCACCGGCCGGGCGCTGGACGCGATCGAGGAGACCGGCCGGGCCGCCCTGGAGGACCTGGAGCGGGTGCTCGGCGTGCTGCGCGAGGCCGAGCGGCCGCTGAACAGCCGGCCGACGCTCGCCGACGCGGACCGGCTGCTGGAGTCCGCGCGGGTGTCCGGCGCGACGGTCGACGCCGAGGTGAGCGGCCCGCTGGAGGCGGTACCGGGACCGGTGTCCCGTGAGGGCTATCGCATCCTCCAGGAGGCGCTGACCAATGTGCTGCGGCACGCGGGAGGCGTTCCCGTGCGGGTCCGCGTGGGCGTTTCGGACGGTCTGCTGCGTCTGGAGGTGCGCAACCCGCTGACGGCCGGCATACCCGGCCCCGGGCGCGGCAGCGGGCTGCGCGGGATACGCGAGCGCGCGGCCCTGCTCGGGGGACGGGCCTCGACCGGTCCGGACGCGGGCGACTGGCAGGTACACGCAGAACTGCCCATGAAGTGATCTACGCTGGCCGGATGCCGGTGACCGTGCTCCTAGTCGACGACGAACCGCTGGTCCGCGCCGGTTTGCGGGCCGTGCTGGAGGCGCAGTCCGACATCGAGGTCGTCGGCGAGGCGGCGGACGGGGCGGCGGTGATCCCGCTGGTGCGGCAGCTGCGGCCGGACGTGGTCGCCATGGACGTACGCATGCCGCTGATGGACGGGATCGAGGCCACGCGCGCGGTGCTGCGGACGGTGGCCGAGCCGCCGAAGATCCTGGTCGTGACGACGTTCGAGAACGACGAGTACGTGTACGAGGCGCTGCGCGCGGGCGCGGACGGGTTTCTGCTGAAGCGCGCCCGACCCGCCGAGATCGTGCACGCGGTGCGCCTGGTCGCCGAGGGCGAGTCTCTGCTGTTCCCAGCGTCGGTGCGGCGGCTGGCCGCCGAGTACGGCGAAGGCGGGGGCAACCGCGCGGCCCGGGACACACTGGAGCGGGCCCGGTTGACCGAGCGGGAGGCCGAGGTGCTGCGGCTGATGGCGCGCGGCATGTCGAACGCGGAGATCGCCGCGCGGCTCGTCGTGGGCACGGAGACGGTCAAGTCCCATGTCAGCGCGGTACTGGCGAAACTCGGGGCGCGGGATCGGACGCAGGCGGTGATCACGGCGTACGAGTCGGGGTTCGTCGCGCCGGGGTGAGAGGGGTGCGTGACGTCGACGTGAGGGGGGTGTGACGTCATCGGTACCTGTTCGTCACTCGCCGGGATGCCTCCTGCCGAGTACGATCCGCCCACACGCGCACGAGCTGGGAGGACGGACGTTGGGGCAGCTGACCGGCGGGGATCCCTCGCTGTTGCGAAGGATCAATTCCGCGGTGGTGCTGCATGCGCTGCGTGCCACGGACTGCGCCACGCTCACGGAGGTCACCCGCGTGACCGGGCTGTCCCGGCCGACCGTCGAGGGGGTCGTCGAGGATCTCATCCAGGCGGGGCTCGTCGTCGAGCAGGCGGCTCAGGAGGGTGCCGCGCGACGGCAGGGGCGGCCCGCGCGGCGGTTCCGGTTCCGGGCGGAGGCCGGGCATCTGCTGGGTCTGGAGATCGGCTCGCATCGGGTGGCCGCGCTGCTGGCCGACCTGGACGGCCGGGTACTGGGCGCGCAGGCCAAGGACGTCGACGAGAGCGCTCCGGCGGACGAGCGGCTGGAACGGCTGCGGACGGCGGTCGCCGAGCTGCTGCGCCGGGCCGGCGTGCCGCGCGCCTCCCTGCGGGCGGTGGGGGTCGGCACGCCCGGGATCGTCGAGGCGGACGGGACCGTGCGGCTGGGCACGGCGTTGCCCGAGTGGACCGGACTGCGGCTGGGCGAGCGGCTGAGCCGTTCCTTCAAGTGTCCGGTGCTGGTGGAGAACGACGCCAACGCGGCGGCCGTGGCCGAGCACTGGAAGGGGTCGGCCACCGAGTCCGACGACGTCGTCTTCGTGCTGGCCGGGCTGAGTCCGGGCGCCGGCGCGCTGATCGGGGGTCGGCTGCACCGGGGGTACGGCGGGGCGGCCGGGGAGATCGGCGCGCTGCACCTGCTCGGGCGGGGGGAGACCCCGGAGACGCTCTTGTCGACGACGGACGAGCCGCTGCATCCGCTGGACGAGCAGGCGGTCGCGAAGGTGTTCGCGCAGGCGCGCCGGGGCGACCGGCAGGCGCGGGCGGCGGTGGACCGCTTCATCCAGCGGCTGGTGCACGACGTGGCCGCGCTGGTCCTGGCGCTCGACCCGGAGCTGGTCGTGGTCGGCGGCTGGGCTGCCGGTCTGGACGGTGTACTGGAGCCGCTGCGCCAGGAGTTGGCGCGCTACTGTCTGCGGCCGCCGAAGGTGACCCTGTCGTTGCTCGGCGAGGCGGCGGTGGCGACGGGGGCGCTGCGGCTCGCCCTCGACCATGTGGAGGAGCAGTTGTTCGCGGTGGAGGGGACGGTGACGGCGCGGCGCTGACCGGCCGTCACCGGTGAAACACGCCGCGCCCCGGAGGAGTTCCGGGGCGCGGGGGACGTGTCCTCGCACGGGCGGGGGCGCAGACCGTTCAGGGAGCCTGCCGCCTCCGACCCGAGGCGGACGCTGCGCTCAGGACGCCTGCTGCTCCGGGCCGTGGTGTATCTCCACGCCGCCGGACGCGCCGAACGTCAGGCGGCACGTGTCAGCGCGATACGTGGCCACGGAGAGCGCCGCGGTACGGCCCTGCGCGAAGAAGCGGGTGGTGACGACGAGGACGGGCGCGCCGGGGAGCCGGTCGAGCTCCTTGGCGTCGTCCGCGCGGGCCGAGCCCAGCTCCACCGCGCGGTCCTGGCCCTGCAGTTCCAGGTGCTGCAGTTCGCGCAGCACCGCACGCGCGTGTGCCGCCTCGGACGGGGCGTCGATCACGGCGAGGTCGGGCACCGACGTCCGGGGGACGTAGAGCAGTTCCGCGGCGACAGGCTGTCCGTGCGAGACCCGTGAGCGGCGCACGATGTGCACCGCCTGGTCGCGGGCGGTCTCCAGGGCGGTGGCGACGGCCGCGGGCGGAGCCGCGAGCGTGCAGTCCACGGCCTGCCAGGCGTCGTCGCCCGTGCCCGGCCAGACCTGCTGGTCGGTGCCGACGGCGACGCCCATGCGCGGCGGCGCGACGGTGGTGCCGACGCCACGACGGCGCTGCAGTCGGCCCTCCAGTTCGAGCTGTTCCAGCGCCTGACGGAGCGTCGCGCGGGCCACGCCGAAACGGGCGGCCAGCTCACGCTCGTTGGGCAGGATCTCCCCCACCGTGAATTCGGAGTCGAGTGCCTCGCTGAGCACGGTCTTGAGATGCCAGTACTTCGGTTCCGGTACCGATTCCAGTTGCGTGGTCCCCACCCTGTCCTCCGCAATCGCCGTGGTCCGGCGGCGTTTTTCGCGCCCTTGTTTATTAAAGGTTGTTGTACTTCTCTGCGACCATAGGGCGGCCCCCACCCTTGGTCAAGACCAATACTCGAACCCTCGGGGCGCCGACGGGCGACTGCCGGGAAAGCGTTTACGGGGCGGTCCTACAGGCACGTTCTCGTGACACTCCGGCAAAGTCCTCGTCGTCAAACACGGACCCCGGGGCGGTCGGGAATTACCGTGACGGAGGTCTGATCCGACGAACGGGAGGTCGCTGTGCGGTACGCGGTACTGGGTACGGGACAGGTCGGTCGCACGCTGGGCGGAAAACTGGTGGAGCTGGGGCACACGGTGGTCCTGGGTTCGCGCACGAAGGACAATCCGGCAGCCCTGGAGTGGGCTCGGGAGGCGGGCGACGGAGCGAGCGCCGGCACGTTCGCCGAGGCGGCCGCGGCTGCCGAGGTGGTCGTGAACGCGGTGGCGGGGCGGGCCTCGCTGGCCGCGCTGGAGGCGGCCGGGGCGTCCCACCTCGACGGGAAGGTCGTGGTGGACGTCTCCAACCCGCTGGCGTTCGACGACGGGGAGGCGCGGCTGTCGCCGGTGGAGTCGGACAGCGTGGGCGAGCAGATCCAGCGGGCGTTTCCGCACGCGCGCGTGGTGAAGACCCTCAACACCGTCAACTGCGAGGTGATGGTGGATCCCGCGCGCGTGCCGGGCGAGCACCAGATCTTCGTGTGCGGGGAGGACGCGGACGCCAAGGAACAGGTCACGGCGTTGCTCGGGGAGTTCGGCTGGCCTGCGGACCGGGTGCTCGACCTGGGCGGCATCCGGGCGGCGCGCAGCGTGGAGATGTGGTTGCCGCTGTGGCTGGACCTCATGCGCCGCTTCGGTCACGCGGACTTCAACCTGGAGCTGCGCAGGGCACGTTGAGCGAGAGGGAAAACCACCACGGGTCCACCGGGTCCACCAGGTCCACCGGGTCCGCCGGGACCGAGTTCACCCACACGGGGGCTACCCGCCAGTAGTAATTGCTGACAAGCTGTCTAAGGGCGTCGTTTCAGTCGGCGTCCAAGGCGTTGCGTCCAGGCGTCCGCAGGCCAGTCCAGACGAGGAGCTTCCCATGTCCGCCACCGTCTCCTTCACGGTCCCCTCTCCCAGTGGCCCGCTGCCCGTGACCGTCTCCTACGCGCGCGTGGGCGAAGGCGAACCGCTGCTCCTGCTGCACGGCATCGGTCACCACCGGCAGGCCTGGGACCCGGTGGTGGACATCCTGGCCGCCGAGCGCGACGTGATCGCCGTGGACCTGCCCGGCTTCGGCGTCTCCCCCGCCCTGCCCGACGGGCTCGCCTACGACCTGCCCACGACGGCCGCCGTGTTCGGCGCCTTCTGCGAGGAGCTGGAGCTGGACCGCCCCCACGTGGCCGGCAACTCCCTCGGCGGCCTGCTCGCCCTGGAACTCGGCCGGGAGAAGCTCGTACGGACGGTCACGGCACTGTCCCCGGCCGGGTTCTGGTCGGAGGCCGAACGGCGCTACGCCTTCGGCGTCCTGATGACGATGCGGCAGATCTCCCGCCGGCTGCCGCTGCCCCTCGTCGAGCGGTTGGCGAGCACGGCCGCCGGCCGTACCGCCCTCACCAGCACCATCTACGCCCGCCCGAGCCGCCGCTCACCCGAGGCCGTGGTCGCCGAGACGCTGGCCCTGGCCCGGGCCACCGGGTTCGACCAGACCCTGCGGGCCGGCACCACCGTCCGGTTCACCGACGACCTCCCCGGCATGCCGGTCACGGTCGGCTGGGGCACCCGCGACTGGCTGCTCGTACGCCGCCAGGGCCTGCGCGCCAAGCAGATCATCCCGGCCGCCCGCCTGGTCCGGCTGCCCGGCTGCGGCCACTGCCCGATGAACGACGACCCGGCGCTCGTCGCCCGCGTGATCCTCGACGGCAGCCGCTGACACCCTGGGGGCACGGCTCAACACCCCCGCTCCCAGGGCGACTCCGACCCCCACGAGGGCGCTGCCCACGGCCTGGACGGGGCCGTAGGAGCCCGTTCCGACGAGGGGGGCGGTGCAGGCCGCCGCGACCGGGATGAGGCCGGAGAAGAGCGTGGCGCGCTCGGCCCCGATCCGCTGCACGCCCATGTACCAGCACACGAAGCCGACGACGGTGACGACGGCCGCCTGCCACAGCAGCGCGGCGGCCTCCTCGCCGACCGGCCGCCGCAGCCACCCGCCGCCGTCGACGAGCAGCCCGATCGCGGCCGACTCGGCCGCGGCGAGCCCGCACACCGTCGCCGACAGCAGCCGCGGACCCAGCGGCCGCAGGACGGGCACGGCCAGGACCGCGAAGCCCACCTCCCCGGCCAGCGCGCAGACCGAGCATGCGATCCCCGCGCCGTCCGTCCGGCCCCACCCCTGCACCGTGAACGCGCCGACGGCGACCAGCGACGCCCCGTACAGCACCGGGCGCCGGGGCCGCCGTCCCTCCAGAAGCGGGACCAGGACCGCCACGACGACGGGCGCGCAGCCGACGAGGACGCCGGGGACGGCGGGTTCCGCGGAGCGCTCGGCGGCCAGCACGGCCAGGTTGAAGCCGACCATCCCGACGGCCGCGACCAGTGCGAGGCGTGCCCACTGACGGCCCGTGAGCGCACGCAGCCGGGCCCGGGCGCCGGCGCCGGCGAGGGGGATGAGCAGCAGGCAGGCGAGGCCGTAGCGCAAGGCCTGGCCGCCGGCGTACGGGTAGGCGCCGAGGACGCTGTTGGCGGTGAAGGACCCTCCGACGAGGACACAGGCGAACGCGGCGAGCAGGCTCCCGCGCATGATGGTGGCGTTCATGGAGGTGACGCTAGGAACGACGGCGGCCCGGTTTAAGGTCCACTTCCATGACGTCATCGGGGACCAATCCTGACGGCCCGTTCGGTTCGGCGGCCTGGGAAGTGCTGTTGCCGGCCGCTTCCGCCCCGCCGCGCGCGCGTGGGCGTGCGCTCCAGGCCGCGCTGCGGGACGCGGTGCGCTCGGGGCGGCTCGTCCAGGGCACCCGGCTGCCGTCCAGCCGGGACCTCGCCGCCGACCTCGGGGTGTCGCGCGGGCTGGTCACGGAGGCGTACGAGCAGTTGACGGCCGAGGGCTATCTGCGCAGCGGCCGGGGGGCCGGCACCTGGGTGGGCGGTGCCGTGCGGGCGGCCCGGCCACGCGCGCGTGACCACGCTCCACGCACCCCGGGCGCGCAGGTCGACTTCGTACCGGGGACGCCGGACCTGTCGCTGTTCCCGCGCGCCGCCTGGGCGGCCGCGCAGCGGCGGGTGCTCGCCGAGCTGCCCCACCACGAGCTCGGCTATCCCGACCCGCGCGGGCTGCCCCGACTGCGCGCCGCGCTCGCCGAACTCCTCGCCCGCCGCCGGGACGTGGTCGCCGACCCGGAGCGCCTCGTGGTGGTCTCGGGCGTGGCCCAGGCGACGGCGCTGCTCGGCCTGGCGCTGCACGCGCGCGGGCTGGACGCCATCGGCGTCGAGGACCCCGGAAGCCCCCAGCACGGTGCTCTGTACGCGGCGGCCGGCGTCACCGCCGTGCCTCTCCCGCTCGACGCCGAGGGGCCCGCCCCGGAGGCGCTGTGGTCGTCCGGCGTACGGGCCGTGGTGACGACGCCCGCGCACCAGTTCCCCACCGGGATCGCGTACTCCGCGCGGCGGCGCACCGAACTGCTCGACTGGGCGAGGAACGTGGACGGCTTCGTGCTGGAGGACGACTACGACGGCGACTTCCGCTACGACCGCGCTCCCGTGGGAGCGCTGCAGGGCCTCGACCCGGAGCGTGTGGCCTACACCGGGTCGGTCAGCAAGTCACTCGCGCCGGGACTGCGGCTGGGCTGGCTGCTCGTCCCCGAGACGCTGGCCGAGGAGGTCGTCGAACGCAAGCGCACCATGGACCTCGGTCATCCCGCCCTCGACCAGGCGCTGTTCGCCCGGTTCGTGGAGCGCGGCGACTACGACCGCCAGCTGCGCCGCTGCCAGCGGGTCTACCGGGAGCGCCGGGACGCCCTCGTGGGCGCGCTCCAGGAGCACTTCCCCGGGGCGCGGGTGTCCGGCATCGCGGCGGGGCTGCATGTCATCGCCGGGCTTCCGCGGCGGTACGGGCCGCAGGAGCGGTTTCTGGAACGGGTGGCCGCCGCCGGCGTCGAGGTGCGTGCGCTCAGCGCGTACGCACACGCGCGTGCCGCAGCAGAAGAGGGCGCTGCGGAGGTACGGCTCGTGCTCGGCTACGCGCAGCTGTCGCCCGCTCGTATCCGGGACGGGGTGCGGCTGATGTGGGAGGCCGCCGGGCAGTGATGTGGGTCGCATCCCCCGGGTGTGCGGTCAGTTGTTCACCTGCGGTTTCCGTGTGCGCTGCGGCGCACCAGTACTTGTGGCTGTGCACACCGGCCGGATCCCGTCCCTGGAGGCCCCTCCATGTCACCCAGTCCGTTTCCCGGGCGCCGCAGCGTCCTGCGCGGCTCGCTCGCCGCTTCCGCGGCCCTGACCCTGCCCGCCGCGCTCGGCGCCGCTCCCGCCTTCGCGCTGTCCGGGCGGCCCAAGGCGGGCTGGGGTGTGCAGACCGGGGACGTGACGTCCGACTCCGGGCTGGTGTGGGTGCGCTCCGACCGTCCGGCGCGGATGGTCGTCGAGACGGCGGCGACCGAGTCCTTCCGGGGCGCCCGCCGCTGGCACGGCCCGCTGCTCGGCGCCGGCACGGACTTCACCGGCACGACCCGGCTGCACGGACTGCCCGCCGGCGAGCAGATCCACTACCGTGTGCTGCTCGCCGACCCCGACGACCCGCGTCGCACCGGCGAGCCGGTGACCGGCACCTTCCGCACCGCGCCGCTCGGACGTCGTCACGGGGTGCGCTTCCTGTGGTCCGGTGACCTCGCCGGCCAGGGCTGGGGCATCAACCCCGACATCGGCGGCTACCGCATCTACGACGCGATGGCCAAGCTCAACCCCGACTTCTTCCTGTGCAGCGGCGACAACATCTACGCCGACGGACCGATCACGGCTGCGCAGGCGCTGCCCGACGGCAGCCTCTACCGGAACATCACCACCGAGGAGAAGTCGAAGGTCGCCGAGACCCTCGCCGAGTTCCGCGGCAACTTCCGCTACAACCTGCTGGACGAGAACCTGCGCCGGTTCAACGCCCAGGTGCCGTCCATCATCCAGTGGGACGACCACGAGGTCCGCAACAACTGGTACCCGGGCGAGGTGATCGCCGCCTCCGACGCCCGCTACACCGAGAAGAGCGTCGACGTGCTCGCGGGGCGGGCGCGGCGGGCGTTCAGCGAGTACTTCCCGATCTCGACGCTGCGTCCGGGCGCCAAGGAGGGCCGCGTCCACCGGGTCGTGCGGCACGGCCCGCTGCTCGACGTGTTCGTCCTGGACATGCGGACGTACCGCAACGCGAACTCGCCCGACGACCAGAGGGTGGACCCGCAGGGCATCCTCGGCGCCGAGCAACTGGAGTGGCTCAAGCGGGAGCTGTCGCGCTCGCGTGCGGTGTGGAAGGTCATCGCCGCCGACATGCCGCTGGGGCTGGTCGTGCCGGACGCCACCGAGGGCAGGGCGAACATCGAGGCCGTCGCGCAGGGCGACCCGGGCGCGCCGCTCGGCCGTGAGCTGCAGATCGCCGAGCTGCTGCGGTACATCAAGCACCGGCGGATCACCGGCACGGTGTGGCTGACGGCCGATGTGCACCACACCTCGGCGCAGCACTACCAGCCGTCGCGGGCCGCGTTCACCGACTTCGAGCCGTTCTGGGAGTTCGTCTCCGGGCCGCTGAACGCGGGCGCCTTCCCGGCCAGCGCGCTCGACAACACCTTCGGTCCGGAGCGGGTGTTCGTGAAGGCGCCGGCCGCCGCGAACGTCTCGCCGGCGGCCGGCTACCAGTTCTTCGGCGAGGTCGACATCGACGGCGACAGCGGCGAGTTGACGGTCCGGCTGCGTGAGCAGGACGGCACGGTGCTGTTCACGCAGGTGCTGCAGCCGGGACGGGTCGGGCAGTAGTCGGGCGTGCGGTCCGGCGTCCCGTAGTCTCGACACCACGTGCCGCGCATCGGCGTCATCCCCCGGTGCGCGGTGCGGTCGTGACAGCCGCGACGCACGGCATGCGACGCGCGATGCGATCGTAAAAGAATTAACAAAACGGGCATTAGGAACCTTTACCCGTCGGTCACAATGCGTTCGTGATCACGCAACACCGTTCCTCCACAGTGGCCGCATGACTCGAGACATGTCTGATGTGACGCGTGCCAAACGCGGACGCCCTGTGCACCACTGGCGGCGGGACGTGGTGGAACTCGCCGCGCTCTTCACGGCAGTCGCGGTGGCCGACGGTGTGGCGAACCTGGTGGGCCACGGCCCCGACGGCCCGGCGCTGCTGGCCGTCTCCGCCGCCCTGCTCGTCGCCACGGCCGGCTTCCACACATGGTGGGCACGCCGCCACGGTCACGCGCCGCCGACGGGCGATACCGATGCCCGGCCACACTCCGAGGAGCCGCAGGCCGGGCCGTCCGAGCTGCCCTCCGGGGTCGCCGAGGAGAGCGCCCTGTGGCGGATGCGGACGACCGTGAAGGACGCTCCGGGGTCGCTGGCGGCGTTGTGCGCAGCGCTCGCCGGCCACCGGGTGGACATCCTGAGCCTGCAGACCCACCCGCTGGGCGAGGACACGGTCGACGAGTTCCTGCTGCGCGCCCCGGGACCCCTCGCGGCGGCCGAGATCACCCGCGCCGTCGCGCGGGCGGGCGGCTCGAGCACCTGGATCGAACGGGCCGACGCCCACGATCTGGTGGACGCGCCGACCCGGATCCTGGGCCTGGCCACCCGCACCGCCCTGGACGCGGCCGAACTGCCGCTGGCTCTGCGGCAGTTGCTCGGCCGGTGCACGATCCGCTCGCTGCCCGCCACGGCCGGAACCCGCGGCCGGGGGTCGGAGGGCGTACCCGTGGAGGGTGTGCTGGAGGAGACCGTGATGCGGCTGCGGGCGCCGGAAGGCGGAGTGATCGCCGTGGAGCGGCCGTATCTGCCGTTCACCCCGACCGAGTTCGCACGCGCGCGTGCTCTGGTGGAGCTCGACGCCCGGCTCGGGCCGCGGGTCCCGCTCGGCCAGGACGTGCTGACGCTGCCCGAGGGCGACGACATCACCGTGCGCCGGGCCGACACCGGTGACGTGCAGGCGGCGAAGGCGATGCACGAGCGGTGCTCGGCCCGCACGCTCGGGATGCGCTACCACGGGCCCGTCGTCGACGCCGACCGCTACCTCAACCACCTGCTCAGTCCCCGCTTCGGCCAGACTCTGGCCGTGCAGACGCCGTCCGGCCGCGTCGTCGGCCTTGGCCACCTGCTGTGGGACGGCGACGAGACGGAGGTCGCGCTGCTGGTCGAGGACCAGTGGCAGCGCCGCGGCATCGGCGCCGAACTGCTCGGCCGGCTGGTGGCCATGGCCGTCGAGGCGGGCTGCGAGAGCGTGTACGCCGTGACGCAGGCCTCCAACACGGGCATGGTCGCCGCCATGCGCGGCCTCGGCCTGCCCCTCGACTACCAGATCGAGGAGGGGACGCTCGTGATCACCGCCCGCCTGGAGAAGAACGCGGCGCACGAGACGCCCCGCCGGCACGGAGAACGCGTCACACGCGACTGACCCCGGCGCATCACGTGTGAGGGGCCCGGCGGGGCGCCGCCGGGCCCTTCTTCATACGGTGACGGACGTCCCCGGCGCGCGCACCGGCCCCAGTGCCCCCGTCAGATCGGCCCACAGATCCTCCACGTCCTCCAGCCCGACCGACAGCCGCAGCAGCCGGTCGCTCACGCCCGCGCCCCGGCGCTCGTGCGCGTCCACGATGCGGTGGCTGATGGACGCCGGGTGCTGGATGAGCGTGTCGACGCTGCCGAGGCTCACGGCCGGGGTGATCAGCCGGACGCCCGCGATCACCTCGTGCGGGTCGCCGGACACCTCGAAGGCGATCATCGCGCCGCCGATGCGCGGATAGTGGACGCGGGCGACACGCGGGTCGGCGGCCAGTCGCCGGGCCAGTTCGGCGGCGGTCGCCGACGCGGCCCGCACCCGCACCGGAAGCGTCGACAAGCCGCGCAGCAGCAGATAGCCGGCCAGCGGATGCAGCACACCACCGGTGGCGAAACGTATCTGCCGTAGTTGTCCGGCGAACTCCTCGTCGCAGGCGACCACGCCGCCCAGGACGTCCCCGTGCCCGCCCAGGTACTTCGTGGCGCTGTGCAGGACGAGCCGCGCGCCCTGCTCGAGGGGACGTTGCAGCACGGGCGTGGCGAAGGTGTTGTCGGCGAGCAGCGGGACCGACCCGCAGGCGTGGGCCACGGCCCGCAGGTCGACCTCGGCGAGGGTCGGGTTGGCCGGCGACTCGACCATGACCAGGCCTGTGTCGGGGCGCAACGCGTCGGCGATGCCCGCCGGGTCGGTCCAGGTGACCTCGGAGCCGAGCAGTCCCGCGGTCAGCAGATGGTCGCTGCAGCCGTACAGGGGGCGGACGGCGACGACGTGCCGCAGGCCCGTCGCGGCGCGCGCGAGCAGGACCGCGCTCAGCGCCGCCATCCCGCTGGCGAAGGCGACGGCGCTCTCGGCGCCCTCCAGCCGGGCGAGAGCCGTCTCGAAGCGGGCGACCGTCGGGTTGCCCAGCCGGCCGTAGACGGGCGGGCCCTCCGGCTCCACGCCGGTCGCGGCGAACGCGTCGATACGGGCGGCCTCGGCGCGGCTGTCGTAGGACGGGTAGGTGGTGGACAGGTCGATGGGCGGGGCGTGCAGGCCCTGCCGGGCCAGGTCGTCCCGCCCGGCGTGCACGGCCTCGGTGGCCAGTGCGCGGGTCGCTCCAGACGTACGTACACCGTGGTACGCGTGCGTGCTCGCAGCGGTTGAGTCCATGGACCGCAGGGTGAACATCGAACGGGTCGCATACGTCGAGCACCGTGCTACGTTCGATATATGGCCGAATCAGTCGTACTGGACCCGGTCGATCTGCATCTGCTGCGGCTGTTGCAGAACGACGCCCGGGCCACCTACCGCGACCTCGCGGCGCAGGTCGGCGTCGCGCCGTCG
Organism: Streptomyces sp. NPDC050121; assembly: GCF_044460385.1. NCBI lineage: Bacteria > Bacillati > Actinomycetota > Actinomycetes > Kitasatosporales > Streptomycetaceae > Streptomyces > Streptomyces sp. NPDC050121. The sequence continues at coordinate 342,806 of NZ_JBITJV010000006.1, forward strand.
ACGTGCCTGGACCGGGTGACGCGGCTGCGCCGCTCCGGCGTGATCCTCGGGCATCAGCTGCGGCTGGATCCGGCCAAGCTGGGCCGCGGTCTGCAGGCGCTGCTGTCCGTGCAGGTCAGGCCGCACCGGCGGGAGCTGGTGGGGCCCTTCGTGGAGCGGATCCGGGCGCTGCCGGAGGCGCTGACCGTCTTTCACCTCACCGGGCCCGACGACTATCTCGTCCATGTCGCCGTTGCGGACATGGCGGATCTGCAGCGGCTCGTCCTCGACGAGTTCACGGCACGGCGGGAGGTCGCCCGGGTCGAGACGCGGCTGATTTTCCAGCAGTGGGAGTGCGGACCGCTGCTGCCGCCGACGGGTTCGGGACAAACGCCGTGACGTGCGACGCCGCCGCGTACGAGGATGGGGCGCATGTCACAGACCAACAGCCCGCTGCCCCGCGAGGTCGCCGACGCCTACGTCGACGACCTCATCGCCCTCGACCCGGTGACCGGTACCTATCTCGGTGTGAAGGACAGTTCGAGTCGGCTGCCCGACCTCTCGCCCGCCGGCCAGGAGGCGATCGCGCGGCTCGCGCGCGACACCCTGGCCAAGCTCGACGAGGCGGAGCGGAGGCCCGGCGCGGACAGTGACATCGAGCGCCGGTGCGCGCGCCTGCTGCGCGAGCGGCTGACCGCGGAACTCGGTGTGCACGAGGCCGACGAGGGCCTGCGTTCCATCGGCAACATGGGCACGCCCGCGCACCATGTGCGCGAGGTGTTCACCGTGACGCCCACGCAGACCGAGGAGGACTGGACGGCGATCGCCGAGCGGCTGCGCGCGGTCCCGGCCGCCCTCGCGGGCTACCGGGAGTCCCTGACGCTCGGGCTGGAGCGCAAGCTGTACGCGGCGCCGCGGCCGACGGCCACGTTCGTCGAACAGCTCACCCAGTGGTCGGACACGGACGGCGCGGGTCGCGGCTGGTTCGAGGACTTCGTGGCCACCGGCGCCGAGGCGCTGTCCGCCGCGCTGCCCGAGGCGCTGTGCGCCGAACTGGACGAGGCGGCCCGTGCGGCGACCGCGGCGGTCGTACAGCTGCGGGACTGGGTGCGCGACGTGTACGCGCCGACGGCCGAGGGCGCGCCGAACACCGTAGGCCGGGAGCGGTACGCCCGCTGGTCGCGCTACTACAACGGCACCGACCTCGACCTCGACGAGGCGTACGCGTACGGCTGGGCGGAGTACCACCGGCTGCTCGCCGAGATGAAGCAGGAAGCCGAGCGGATCCTGCCGGGCGCGGACACCCCCTGGGTGGCGCTGGCCCGCCTCGACGAGCACGGCAAGCACATCGAGGGCGTCGACGAGGTCCGCGACTGGCTGCAGGGCCTGATGGACCAGGCGATCGACGCGCTCGACGGCACCCACTTCGAACTCGCCGAGCGGGTGCGCAGGGTGGAGTCGCGGATCGCCCCGCCCGGCAGCGCGGCCGCCCCCTACTACACGCCCCCGTCGGAGGACTTCTCGCGTCCGGGCCGTACCTGGCTGCCGACGATGGGCCAGACCCGCTTCCCGGTGTACGACCTCGTCTCCACCTGGTACCACGAGGGCGTCCCCGGCCATCACCTCCAGCTCGCGCAGTGGACGCACATCGCCGCGAACCTCTCCCGCTACCAGGCGTCCATCGGCATGGTCAGCGCCAACGCCGAGGGCTGGGCGCTGTACGCGGAGCGGCTGATGGACGAGCTCGGCTTCCTCACCGACGCGGAGCAGCGGCTCGGCTACCTGGACGCGCAGATGATGCGGGCGGTGCGGGTCATCGTCGACATCGGCATGCACCTGGAGCTGGAGATCCCGGCGGACTCGCCGTTCCACCCGGGTGAGCGCTGGACTCCGGAGCTGGCGCAGGAGTTCTTCGGCGCGCACAGCAGCCGCCCGGCGGACTTCGTCGAGAGCGAGCTGACCCGCTATCTGACCATCCCCGGCCAGGCGATCGGCTACAAACTCGGCGAACGGGCCTGGCTGCTGGGCCGGGAGAAGGCCCGGCAGCGCCACGGTGACGCCTTCGACCTCAAGTCCTGGCACATGGCGGCCCTTTCGCAGGGTTCGCTGGGTCTGGACGACCTGGTGGACGAGCTGGCGCGGCTCTGAGCCTCGGGGGGGGGCGGAGCCGGGCCGGCGGGCTGCGGAATTTCGCTGTCCTCCGGCCCGCCTGCCTGCCCCACCCTCGTTCCACCCGGGTCCGTCGACGGAGGTCGTGCGGGACCGACCGGGCGACTCGGCCGTCAGCAGCCGCAGTTCTCCGCGTCCACGGGAGCCGTGAGCGGGTCGGTGTCGCGCCGCTCCCGGCCCTCCCAGGTCTCGAACTCGAAGCCCTCACGCGCCCAGTACTCGAAGCCGCCGAGCATCTCCTTGACCTGGTAGCCGAGTTCGGCGAGCGCCAGGGCGGCGCGGGTGGCGCCGTTGCAGCCGGGGCCCCAGCAGTACGTCACGACCGGCACGCCGGCGTCGAGGAGCTGTTCGGCCTGCTCGGGGATGAGCGCGGTGGGCAGGTGGACGGCGCCCGGAAGGTGCCCCTGGTCCCAGGACTCGGTGGAACGGCAGTCCAGGACGACGAAGCCGGGGTCGCCGTCGGCGGCGAGGGCCGCGGCCACGTCGGAGACGTCCGCGTGGAAGGCCAGGCTCGCCCGGAAGTAGGCGGCGGCCTCGGCCGGCGCGGCGGGAGCGACCCGCAGGACGGGGTTGACGGCGGTCGTGACGGTCATGGCGGGGCCTTCCGTAGCGGTTCCGACCGGATTTTCGATGACCGGAAATCCGATGACCGGAAATCCGGTGTCCCGAAATCCGGTGTCCCGAAATCTACGACCGGTGATCATCTCCTTGAAGGGGCGTTCCCCGGCGTCGGCCTTGCCTTGCCGGGGATTCCCCTGCAGCCTTCGGGCCATGACCGCGTATTCCCCGGACGCCACCGACTGGCGCATCCTCGAGGTCCTCCAGCGCGAGGGCCGGGCCAGCTTCGCCGACCTGGCACGGGCCGTGGCGATGTCGGCGAGCGCCGTCACCGAGCGGGTGCGGCGGTTGGAGGAGGCGGGCGTCATCCAGGGGTACGCAGCCGTCGTGGACCCCGAGCGGCTGGGGCTGCCGATCCTGGCGTTCGTACGGCTGCGCTACCCCCACGGCAACTACAAGCCGTTCCACGACCTGGTGGCCGTCACGCCCGAGATCCTGGAGGCGCACCATGTGACGGGCGACGACTGCTTCGTGATCAAGGTCGCCACGCGTTCGATGCGGCACCTGGAGGAGGTGTCGGGCAGGATCGGCGCGCTGGGGTCGGTCACGACCAGCGTCGTCTACTCCTCACCGCTCCCCCGGCGCCCGGTCGGTCACTGACCCCGCTGCCGCACCGCCGACCCCGATCTCCCCTTGACGACCTCCAGCTGGGCGTGGATCCGCCGCCGCAGGTCGGCGACATGGCTGACGATGCCGACGCTGCGATCGCGCTCGCGCAGGGAGTCGAGGACGTCGAGGACCTCGTCGAGGGTCTGGTCGTCGAGACTGCCGAAGCCCTCGTCGATGAAGAGGGTGTCCAGGCGGACCCCGCCCGCCTCGTCGGTGACGACGTCCGCGAGGCCGAGGGCGAGGGCGAGTGAGGCGAAGAAGGTCTCGCCGCCCGACAGCGTGGCCGTGTCCCGCTCGCGCCCGGTCCAGGCGTCGACGACATGCAGACCGAGCCCGCTGCGCCCGCGTCCGGCCCGGTCGTCGGAGTGGACGAGGGTGTAGCGCCCGGAGGACATCCGCCGCAGTCGTACGGTCGCGGCGGCGGCCACCTGTTCGAGGCGGGCCGCCAGGACGTACGCCTCCAGGCGCATCTTGCGCTCGTTGTCCGCGGAGGTGCCCGCGGTGAGACCGGCCAGGCGGGCCACCCGGTCGTACTCCTCGCGCAGCGGGGCGAGCCGCCGCACGCCGTCGGCCGCGCGCGCGGAGAGCTGGTCCAGCTCGGTGCAGCGGCGGGCGGCGGCGTCCTGGGCGGAGGCTGCCGCCCGCAGGCGTTCGGCCGCGTCGGCCGCCGACCGCTCCGCGGCGGCGAGGTCCGCGGGCGGCTGCTGCGCGGCGGCCGCCGTTTCGGGTTCGGCGAGGACGGCCCGTACGGCGGCCTCCTCGGACTGCCAGGCGTCCAGCCGCCGTTGCAGCTCGCGGTGGGCGGTGTCGTCGAGGAGAGCGTCGGCGGCGGCCTGCGGGGTGTCGAAACCGGCCCGGAAGGCGGCCTCGTCGAGGCGGCCGTCGGCGGCCTTGAGGCGCTCGGCGCTCTCCTCGGCGACGCGGGCGGTGTCGGCCGCTTCGGTGAGCCGGGCCGTCTGCCGCTCCAGTTCCGCGGCCCGCGCCGCGACGCTCTCCGCCGCGCCCCGCGCCTGCGTCAACTCCTCCTCCAGCGCCGCCCGTTCACGCTCCAGGCGGTCGCGATGGCCCACCCGGGACGCCGCCCGCACCGCGGCCTCGCGCTGCGCCGCCGTACGGCGTTCGTGTTCCTGCTCGGCCTGGCGAAGCTCCTCGCGCGCGGGATGCAGCGCGGAGGCCTCCCGCCGGGCCAGGGCGTAGGCCTGCTCCACCTCCTGGACGTCAAGGGCGAGCCGGTCCGTCGGGGTGTCGCCCGCCTCGGCGGTGGCGGCGGCAAGGGCCTCCCGGACGAGGCCGAGTCTCTGCTCGTCCTCGGTGTGGCGCTCCTCGGCTCGCTGGTATGCGGCGAGTGCCTGCTCCTCGGCCTCGCGGTCGACGTGCCCGGCGACCTTGCGGGCGGGCGCCGGGTGTTCGGTGGCACCGCAGACGGCGCAGGGTTCGCCGGCGGTGAGGGTGGCGGCCAGCTCGGCGGCGATGCCGTTGAGGCGCTGTTCCTTGAGGTCGAGCCAGTGCGCGCGGGCCGTCTGTGCCTGCTCGCCGGAGGTGAGGGCCGTGCGCCTGGCCGCCTCCAGGTCATGGGCCAGTTCGTCGCGCAGTCGGGCCGCCTTCAGGCGCCGCTGCGCGGGCTCGCGTCGGCCGTCGAGCTGTTCGGCGCGGGTGGCGGCCTCCTGGGCGGACTCGATGCGGGCCTGGAGACCCGCACGGACGGCGCCCCAGCCCGCGAGCCAGGCCTCGGTCTCCGCCAGGACTTCCTCGTCGCCCCGCTCCCGCCGGTCCAGGTCGGCGCGCTCGGCGACGAGGTCGGCCAGCCGCCGCTCGCCCCGGCGGGCCGACTCCAGCCCGCCCAACTCCTCGGCGGCCCGCCGGGCTGCGGCGGCGAGGCCGGCGGCTCCGGCGTCCGCGTACCCTTGCGCAAGCAGGGCACGCGCGCGTGCCGCACGTGCCGACGCCGTCGTGTGCTCGGCGTCGGCGGCCTCGCGCAGCTCCAGTGCCGGCGCCACCGCCTCCGCCTTCCGGGCCCGCTCCATCCGCGCCTGCGCCTCCCGGTGGGCGTCGGCCCGCTCCTGGAGCAGCGCGGCCCGCTCCCGCGCCTCGGTGAACCGCCGCTGCAGCCGGGCCCGTTCCCGCGCCTCCTCCAGGGTGCGCTCGGCGGCTGCCTGCGCGGACTCGGCGGCCAGGCGGCCGCAGTGGGCGGTCGTCAACAGCTCGCGGGAGGTGCTGCGGGCGACGGCGGCCGCGGCGAGCACCGCCCCGGCCAGCCCCGGCTCGCCCGGGTCGAGCTCGGGCAGCTCCATGGCGTCCCCGGCTACCTGCTGCATCCGGTGCGCGTCGGCGAGCAGCGCGGAGTCGCCCTCACGCACGCGTGCCTCGGTGGTACGACGACGCTCGGCGAGCCGCTTCTCGACCTCGGCGAACCGCCGGGTGTCGAAGAGGCGGCTGAGCAGCCTGCCGCGGGCCTCGGCGTCGGCGCGCAGGAAGCGCGCGAAATCACCCTGGGGCAACAGCACGACCTGGCAGAACTGCTCGCGGCTCATGCCAAGCAGCTGAGTGATCTCCTCGCCGATCTCCTGGTGGGAGCGGCTGAGATCCTTCCAGGCCCCGGCCACGGGGTCGTACTCGCGCAGCCGGCTCTGGGCCTTCTCGACCGTGGTGCCGCTGCCGCGTTTCTTGGCGCGTTCATGCGGCGGCTGCCGGGTGACCTCCAACCGGCGGCCCGCGACGGTGAGTTCGAGGGTGACCTCGGTGCGGGTGGCGGGCGCGGCGTGGTCGCTGCGCAGGGTCAGGCCCTGGCCGCTCTGCCGGGCGCCCGGTACGGAGCCGTACAGCGCGTAGCAGACGGCGTCCAGGACCGAGGTCTTGCCGGCGCCCGTCGGGCCGTGCAGCAGGAACAGCCCGGCGGCGGACAGCTCGTCGAAGTCGACGGTCTGGGGGTCGCCGAACGGGCCGAAGGCGGTGAGGTCGAGCCGGTGCAGCCTCACCGCGCCACCTCCCGTACGGCGTCGTCCGCGCGGACCGCGTCGAAGGCGTCCCGCAACACGCCCTGCTCGTGGGCGTCGGGGCCCGCTCCGCGCACATGGGCCACGAAGTCCTCGGCGATCTCCTGGTCACTGCGGTCGGCGAGGCGGCGGGCGTAGGAGACGTCCGGGTCGTCGGGTGCGCGCTCGGGGGCGAAGACGAGGCTGAGGGTGTGCGGGAAGCGCTCGGTGAGCCGGGCCATGGGGTCGGCCGGGCGGACGGCGTCGGTGAGCGTCGCCTCGATCCACGCGTCCTCGTGGCGGGCGAGCGCGGGATCGGCGAGCAGCGCCTCCAGGGGGCCGCGGAGACGGGCCAGCGCGCGCGGCACCGGGCAGTCGATCCGCTCGGCGCCGACCTCCCCGCCGGCGCCGAGGTCGACGAGCCACATGGTCTTGCGGTGCGCGCTCTCCGAGAAGGAGTACGGCAGCGGGGAGCCGGAGTAGCGGACCCGCTCGGTGATGGTCTGGGAGCCGTGCAGGTGCCCGAGTGCCGTGTAGTCGACGCCGTCGAAGACCCCGGCGGGCACGGAGGCGACCCCGCCGACGGTGATGTCCCGCTCGCTGTCGCTTGGCTCGCCGCCGGTGACGAAGGCGTGGGCGAGGACGACGGAACGCGTCCCCCGCGCGCGGGCGGCGAGGTCGGCGCGGACGCGGTCCATGGCGGCGGCGAGCACGCTCTCGTGGCCGGCCTTGTCCACGCCGAACTCGTCTTTCACCAGGGCGGGTTCGAGATAGGGCAGGCCGTAGAAGGCGACGTCGCCGAAGGCGTCGTGAAGGACGACCGGTGTGCCGGCCGCCGTGGGGTCCGTCCGCAGGTGGATGCCCGCGCGGCCGATGAGGCCCGCGCCGACGCCGAGACGGCGGGCCGAGTCGTGGTTGCCGGAGATCATCACCGTGGGCACGCCGAGGTCGGCGAGCCGGTGCAGACAGTCGTCGAAGAGCTCCACGGCGGCGAGCGGAGGCACCGCGCGGTCGTACACGTCTCCCGACACGAGCACCGCGTCGACCTCGCGTTCGCGCACGGTGGTGACGAGGTGACGGATGAACTCGGCCTGGGCGCCGAGCATGTTCACCCGGTGGAACGCCCGGCCCAGATGCCAGTCGGAAGTGTGCAGAATCCTCATGACGCCACCCCGACCTGCACGTTTACCCCCACTGCGCCTCTCACCAGCACGACCAGCCCGAGGCTCGCCGTCAAAACACCCGCCACGCTAACGCATGTCACCCGCTGCCCTGCCCCGCGCCCGCGCCCGCGGCGTGATCCGAACGACAGCCCCTAACCGAACAGCCGCCGCTGGATCTCTCGCCGGTAGTCCTCGAGCGTCCTGTCGAGATGCGCCGCCGTGGCCTGGGCCGCCTCGTCCGGAAGGCCGTCCCGGATGGCCCGGTAGATCGCCTCATGCTCCTCGACCGCCGCCTCGGTGCCCTCGCCCAGCTTGTCGTGGATCCCGATCGCGCTCGACTGTCGCTGCAGTCGTCGCGCGTCCCGCACGGCGCTGACGAGGAAGGTGTTGTGCGAGGCGACGGCGACGCCCATGTGGAAGTCCTCGTCCGCCTGGTTGAACTCGTCGACCTGACCGTGGACGAACCCGTGCCGACACTGCTGCATGGCCACCTCGATGGTCCGCAGCTCGGCAGGCGTGGCCCGGGTGGCGGCCAGACTGCTCGCGGCCGTCTCCTGGACCCTGCGGAACTCGAACAGCATGAGCACGTGATCGAGGTCGACGGGGCGGAAGAAGCCGCCCCAGCGGCTGGTGAGGAGCATGCCCTCGTCGTCCGCGACGAACAGTCCGCGCCCCTTGTGCGCCCGGACCCGGCCGAGCGCCGAAAGGATCTTCACGGCCTCCCGCACCACCGCCCTGCTGGTGTTCAGCCTCTGCGCCAGATCGTTCTCCGTGGGCAGCCGATCACCTGCCGACAGACGGGCCTCGGCGATGAACTCGAGAATCCGCTCCGCCACGACCTCGTAGCCGGGCCGGTAGTCACGCCGCTCGTCCGCGCCGCTCACCGCTGCCGTGACAACCGCGGGCGCCTGCGTCGGCAAGGCCGCCTGGGCCGCGGGCGTGTCGTTCATCTGTCCTGCCTCCTGGCTGACGCAACTGGGACGGCTGATCGCCGTGGAGCCGTGCCCATCGTATCCCAAACCTCGATGAGTCGTACTCATCAAGCGGATGGGTCCTTCTTTGTGAAGCAGGAAGCAAGAGGCACAACTGACGCAAATAGCAATTTATAGGGCATTCCTCGACTCTGCGTTGCACCGTCATCCGCAGATCGCCGGGGAGAAGGCTGCACAAACCCTTGACGATTCACTCGATAAGGCGGCTAATTTCTTCCGCGACGGCACGCGATACGGCCGTCCGCGGTCCCCGACGCCCGACCGGTTCGGCCTGGCGTCGCCTCACCTTCGCGCGCCGTGCCACCCCTGGTCGGGGCGCCCTGTGAAACCAGTGGAGTCGCACATGACCGTCAACAAGCCTTCGTCCGGCCGGGAGAGGGCGTCCAGCAAGAGGCGTGTGGCGTTGCTGGCCGGCTGCGCGGCCACCGCGGCGCTCACCCTGACTGCCTGCGGCGGCGGCGCCACGGGTACGACGACCAAGGACGGCTTCGCCCAGGTGCCGCAGAAGGACGGCGCGTTGACCGTCTGGGTGGACGCGACCCGCGTGGACGCCGCGAAGCTGTACCAGCAGCAGCACCCGGACGTGAAGCTGGACATCGTCACCTACGACGGCGACGCCAACGGCTCGAACTATCTCCAGACCAAGGTCCAGCTGTTCAACCGCACCGGCAAGGGCTGGCCGGACGTCGTGTTCAGCTCGCAGAACAACGAGGCGACCTGGGCGGTCGACGCGGGCTTCGCCGCGCCCCTCGACAAGGGCCTGATCCCCACCGCGACCCTGACCGGTTTCGCCGCCGGCGCCAACGACGTCTGCACGGTGGGCGGCACCGTCTACTGTCTGCGCAACGACCTCTCCCAGGCAGTGCTCTGGTACAACGCGCCGCTGTTGAAGAAGTTCGGCTACCAGGTTCCGACGACCTGGGAGGAGTACCAGACGCTCGGCGAGAAGGTGGCCAAGGAGCACCCCGGCTATCTGGTGGGCGACGCCGGCGACTCCTTCACCCCCGAGATCTACCTGTGGGCGAGCAAGTGCGGCGCCAACCACATCACCGGACCGAAGGCTGTGTCGGTGAACACCTCCAGCGAGGCCTGCACGAAGATGGCCGGGCTCATGGACGTGCTGATCAAGAACAGGTCCATGTCCATCAGCGGGGTCTTCAGCACCGACTTCGGCAAGAACAAGACCGACAAGGTCCTGCTCATGCCCGGCCCCGCCTGGTACGGCGGCGCGCTGTTCAAGGGCACCTTCAAGACGCCGGCCAAGCAGATCGCGGCGGCGCCCATCCCGCAGTGGAAGGGGGAGACCTCGCCGTCCACGGGCAACGTCGGCGGCGGCACCTGGCTGCTGTCCCAGCACTCCGCGCACATCAAGGCCGCCACCGACTTCCTGAAGTGGGTCACGACGGACAACGCCTACCAGGGCGCCAAGGCTCCGGGCTTCCCCGCATACGCGCCCGCCGCGGACACCTGGCTGAAGGGACAGGACGCCTCCGGCTACTTCGCCGGTGACCTGAGCGCCCTCAAGGCCGCGTCCTCCCAGGTCTGGCCCGGCTGGGGCTCGGGGCAGTTCAGCCAGGAGGCGATCTGGGCCGCCACCGTCAAGCCCGGCCTGACCCAGGGCAAGAGCGTCGTCTCGATGCTGCCGGCCTGGCAGGACTCCATCGTCAAGTACGCCAAGTCCAACGGATACAAGGTCTCCCAGTGACCCTCACCCACTCCCCGGCCGGCTCTGCCGCCCGGCGCCGTCGCGGCGCCGCCCGGCAGAGCCGGGCCGGTATGGCCTTCGTCGCCGCCTACGTGGTCCTGCTGGTCGCCTTCGGCGTCCTACCGACCGCCTACGCGGTCTACTTCGCCTTCACCGACGCCGGAGGCACGGTCACCGGCTTCGCCAACTTCGTCACCACGGCACAGGACTTCCGCTTCCTGGACGCCGTGAGCCATGTCGGCGTCTACCTCGCCTGCTGGCTCCTGTCCCTGGTGGTGTTCGTGGTGGCCCTGGCACTGCTGCTGCACCGCCTGGCCTCGGGTTCCGTCGGCAAGGCGCTGCGTTTCCTCTACTACGTCCCCGGAGCGCTCGCCGGCGCCGCGAGCGTGCTGGTGTGGCTGTTCATGCTCGACCCGACGGTGAGCCCGGTCAGCTCGCTGCTGGGCGCGATGGGGTTCCACACCTTCGGCGAGGTGATCGCGCCCGGCAACCTGCCCCTGCTGTTCACGGTCATCGCGTTCTGGACCGGCGCGGGCGGCTGGATCGTCGTCATGTACGGCGCGCTCAACAACATCCCCACGGACGTCATGGAAGCCGCGCGCATCGATGGCGCGGGCGCCTGGCAGACCGCCTGGCACGTGCAGATCCCGATGCTCCGCAAGTGGATCGTGTACATGGTGATCCTGGCCTTCGCGGGCGGCGCCCAGCTCTTCGTGGAGCCGCAGTTGCTGTCCCTCGCCAGCGTGGGCGTCGCCGGACGCGACTACTCGCTGAACCAGCTGACGTACGACTTCGCCTTCCAGATGAACAACATCAACGGCGCCGCCGCGGTCTCGGTGGAGCTCCTGGTCGTCAGCGTGTCGGCCGCCGCCGTCTTCGTCGCACGGTCGGGGTTCTTCGATGCCGACTAAAACCTCTGGCGGTCCCGTCGCCGCCACCGCGAGCTCGGAACGGGAAGCGCCCCTCATGAGCCGATCTCACCACCTCCAGCCGCCGCGTCGCCCGCCCGTAGGGCGCCTGGCCTCCCGGCTGCTGACCGGATCCGTGCTGGCCGCGTTCCTCGCCTTCTTCGTGCTGCCGGTGCTGTGGCTCGTCCTCGCGGCGACCAAGACCGACCAGCAGTTGGTCCACGACAACCCGCTGTCCTTCGGCTCCTTGCACGCACTGAAGGCCAACTGGGACGCGCTCACGGCGTTCCAGGACAACGCCGTCATGCAGTGGCTGGGCAACTCCGCTCTCTACGCGGCGATCTCGCTGGTCATCACTCTCGGTGTCGCCATTCCCGCGGGATACGCCCTGGCCATGACCGAGTTCCGCGGCCGGCACACCCTGCTGGTCGCGACCCTGGTCGTGATGCTCATGCCGAACGCCACCCTGGTGGTGCCGTTGTTCCTGGAGATCAACGCGGTGCATCTGATCGGCACGATGTGGTCGATCATCCTGCCGTACTCGTTCTACCCGTTCGGCGTGTACCTGACATACATCTACTTCAGCACCGCCGTACCGAAGGACCTGCTGGCCGCGGCACGGATGGACGGCTGCTCGGAGTTCCGCGTCTTCTGGCACATCGCGCTGCCGCTGGCGACCCCGGTCATCGCGCTCGTGGGGTTCTTCAGCTTCGTCGCCAACTGGACCAACTACTTCCTGCCGTACGTCATGCTCCCCGAGAGCAGCCAGATGCCCATCCAGGTGGGCGTCGGAACCCTGCTCAGCAACGTGCCGTCCTTCAATCCGACCGTCGGTGACCTGGCGATCCAGCGCCCGCAGCTGGCTCTGGCGACGCTCGTCGCCATCACGCCGGTGCTGATCGTCTTCCTCTTCGCCCAGCGCTTCCTGGTCAGCGGGATGCTCGCCGGCGCCACCAAGGAATAGCGGCCCGTCCCGGCCGCCCGGCCGTCGCCCCCGGCGCGCGCCGTCCCGCCGCCCGCCCCGAACGGAGATCTCCCATGCCCTTCAGCTCTGCCGACCGCGCCACGGCCGAGGACGCCCCTTGCGACCACCCGGTCGCACCACCCGAGATCGAGGCGCGGGTGCCGCTGCTCGAACCACCCGGCTGGGCCGTGGCCCAGCGGTCCCTGTTCGACCTCCTCGACCACGCCTGGCGGCGCTTCGCCCGCGACTTCACCGGCCCGGACGGACAACTGAACTACTCCGGCCCGCTGACCACCCGCGACGGTGTGGACGACTTCTACGAGGTGTTCTTCAACTGGCCCCAGCTGTATCTCCTCGGGGGCGCCGACGATCTGCTGCCCGCCAGTGAGAAGCACTGGGAGGGCGTGACCCGGCAGCTCACCGAACTGGGCATGCTGCGGGACGAGTTCGAGCGCGGCTACGACTGGTTCCATCAGGGCGAGAGCCTGCTGCTGCTCTACTTCCTGTGCATGGCCGCCCCCGACCGCTGGTCCGAGCGCGCCCTGCGCTTCGCCGAGCTGTACGTCGACCCGGCCAAGAGCAACTACGACCCCGAGCATCGCGTCATCACCCGCCCGCACAACGGCAGCGACCCCGACCGCACGGGCCTGTTCGACGGCGACGTCTATCCCTGGCTGCTCAAGGAGGCGCAGACGTACGGCTTCCCGCTCGACTGGATCCCGGAGGCGGACGGCGGCCCCTTCCCGCTCTCGGCGGACCCGCGGCTCGGCGCGCAGATGCGGGACCGGATGGGCGTCGGCGACACCGCGGTCAACCTCGCCGCGGCCGGGCTGGTCCTCAACGCCTGGATCCTGTCCGGCGAGGACCGCTACCGCGACTGGATCGTCGAGTACGTGGGCGCGTGGCGGGAGCGCACCGAGGCGAACGGCGGTCTCGTCCCGGACAACGCAGGCCCGGACGGTGTCGTCGGCAGCCTGTTGGAGGGCCGCTGGTACGGCGGCCACTACGGCTGGTCCTGGCCGCACGGCTGGCACAGCGTGGGCCACGCGGCCTGTGTGGCGGCGCTGGCGGCGGCCACGGTCACCGGCGACGACGACTGTCTCTCCATGGTCGCGACCTCCCTGGACGCCCTCATCGGCCGCGGCAAGGTGATGCCCCACACGGAGGCGGACTCCAGCCTCCCCTCCAAGTGGGCGGTCGAACTCGGCCCCGACATCCACACGCCCACGTTCCACGTTCCGTTCCGCCGCAACGACGCGGGCTGGTTCGACTACAACCCCGTCACCGCGCCGGTACCGGTGGCCCTGTGGCATCACACGGCCGCAGGCGCCGACCGCGCCCGGCTGGAGGGGCTGCGTGAGGCCGACGGCATCGACTGGCGTACCGTGCGGCCGTTCCGGTCCAAGGAGGAGTCCGGGCACGAGAAGGCATGGTTCGCCTTCCTCGCCGGGGACGACCCCGGCTACCCCGAGCGGATCCTCGCCACCGCCCAGGCCCAGGTCCGCCACCGCCTGCGGCGCATCGACCGCTACCGCGACCTGGACGTGCCCGAGGCCGACATCCACGTGTGGCAGCAGTCCAACCCCGTGGTCACCGAGGCCCTCGTCCAGCTGACCTGGGGCGGCCCCCAGGTGCTGTACAACGGCGGCCTGCAGCAGGCCCGGCTGCGCTACCACGACGCCGAGGCCCGCCGTGCCGGCCTGCCGCCGGACGTGGCCGCTCTGGTCACCTGCATCGACCCCGACGCGACCACCGTCGAGCTGGTGAACCTCTCCCCCGAGGCCGAGCGCACGCTGATCGTCCAGGCGGGCGCCTTCGCCGAGCACACCATCGCCGCTGTCCGGTACACGACCTGCGCGGACGACGGCTGGATCGGGGACATGTACGACTACGGCCACGCCGAGCCCGTCGTCACCGAGTCGGAGCAGGTCTGCGACAGCACCTTCCTGACGGTCCGGCTGCCCGCCTCCAGCCGCGTCAAGCTCACCCTGCGTCTCCGGCTGCGCGCCGGCACCCCCAGCTACCGCACTCCGTTCGACACCCCGGCCGGCCCGCCCTCGCCGGGCACGGAGGGAGAAGCCGCATGAAGCGCGTCGCCCAGACCATCAGACTCCGACGCGAGCGCCGCGAAGAGTACCTCGAGCTGCACTCGGCCGTCTGGCCCGGCGTCGAAGCCGCCCTGCACCGGTCGAACATCCGCACCTTCAGCATCTTCCTCCACGGTGACGTCCTGTTCGCCTACTTCGAGTACCACGGCGACGACTTCGAGGCCGACATGGCCGCCCTCGAAGCCGACCCCGAGACCCAGCAGTGGTGGAAGCTCACCGACCCCTGCCAGGAGCCCTGGCCCGACCGGGGCGACTCCCGCCAGTGGACGGAGCTCCCCGAGATCTGGCACCTGAACCCGCTCATGGACCGACCCGACCTGGACCGTCAGTGACCCCCACCACCGCCCCGCTCATCGACGCCCACCACCACCTGTGGGACCTCGCCCAGCGTCCCCAGCCCTGGCTCGACGACCCCGCACTGGCAACGATCCGTCGCACCTTCACCCCCGACGACCTGCGTACCGCTGCCACCCAGCCCATCGCGGGCCGCCGACTGCACAGCACGGTGGTCGTGCAGTGCGTGCCGGACGTGCCCGAGACGAAGGACCTGCTCGCGCTCGCGGAGCGGGAGCCGCTGATCGGGGCCGTGGTCGGCTGGGCGGACCTGACGTCCCCGGGGGTCGGCGAGCTGCTGGACGGGTTGCTCGCCGGGCCGGGCGGTACGTATCTGCGGTCCCTGCGTCATCTCGTGCAGGGCGAGACGGATCCGGAATGGCTGCAACGCCCCGATGTCGAACGCGGGTTGGCGGCGGTCCGGGACCGCGGGCTCTGCTACGACGTGCTCGTCCGCAGCCACCAGCTCGACCAGGCGATCCGGCTGGCCGAGCGCTTCCCGGACCTGCCCCAGGTGCTCGACCACGCCGGCAAGCCGTCGATCGCCGACGGTGAACTGGCCGACTGGGAAAGCCGGTTGCGTCTACTGGCCGCACATTCGCAGGTGGTCTGCAAGGTGTCGGGGCTGATCACCGAGGCGGACCACGAGAAGTGGACCGTCGACGACGTCCGCGCGGTGTGGGACGTCCTGCTCTCCGCCTTCGGCCCCGACCGGCTGATGTTCGGCTCCGACTGGCCGGTCGCGAATCTCGCGGGCGGCTGGAACCGCTGGGCCGCCACCGTGGACGAACTGCTCGACCGCTGTTCCGACACCGAGATCCACGCGGTGCTCGCCGGCACCGCGACCGCCTTCTACCGCCTCCCCGCCTGCGACTGACCGTCGGCGCTCGTGCTGTTGAAGGGCCTGAGAACACGATGACACCCGCAGTCGACCACCTCGCCGCGGAGTCCTTACCGCCCTGCCGCTGCGACGTCGTCCCCTCGTCCGCGAGGTCTGCCACCCACGCTTCTGAGCCTCGGCCCGCTCAAGGGCCGGGCGACGAAGATCCGCGTCAACCGCACCGACAACACCCCCGGAGCCGCCGCATGAAGGCATTCCCGACCGTCCGCACCAGCAGGAGGGGCAGACGATGAAGCCTGTCACCTCCACCACTCGGAAGTTGTCGGCAGCGCTCGCGGTGGTTCTCCCCGCGGTGCTGCTGACCTCCCTCACGACGGCGGTCCCGGCCTCGGCCGCGACCCAGGCGACCTACTACGTCGCCCCCAACGGTAACGACGCCAACGCCGGGACGATCACCGCGCCGTTCAAGACCCTGCAGCACGCACGGGACGTCGTGCGCACGGTCAACGACAACATGACCGGAGACATCAACGTCTATCTCCGCGGCGGCAACTACCCGGTGAGCAGCACCATCGGCTTCACGTCGGCCGACTCCG